>ONJV01000008.1 GCA_900318215.1 uncultured Veillonellaceae bacterium | reverse complement strand
GTCAAAAACCGTTTCGGCAGCACGAACGAGCTCGGCCTCTTCGAGATGCGCGAGAGCGGCCTCGTCGATGTGCCGGATGCCTCAAAGCTTTTCCTTTCCGACCGCTCGGACGAGAGCGGCACGGTCATCGTGCCGACGGTCGAGGGCACGCGGCCGCTCTTGGTCGAGGTGCAGGCGCTCGTCGCGCCGACGCCGTTCGTGCCGCCGCGCCGCACATCGGATGCCGTGGACATCAAGCGCATCCAACTCCTGCTCGCTGTGCTCGAGAAGCGCGTGCACCTGCAGATCGGCGCTTGCGATGTCTACGTGAAGGTCGCGGGCGGCATCCATATCGACGAGCCTGCCGCCGACCTCGCGCTCTGTGTCGCGATGGCGTCGAGCTTCGCGAACCGGCAGCTGCGCGCGAAGACCATCGTCTTCGGCGAAGTCGGCCTCGGCGGCGAGGTGCGCGCCGTCTCGCAGGCCGAGCTGC
Source organism: uncultured Veillonellaceae bacterium (assembly GCA_900318215.1). GTDB lineage: Bacteria > Bacillota > Negativicutes > Selenomonadales > Selenomonadaceae > Selenomonas_C. The sequence continues at coordinate 22,220 of ONJV01000008.1, read as the reverse complement.
GCGTGCACGAGGCGAAGCGCCTCGGCTTCACGAGCGTTGTCCTGCCGCAGAAGAACTGCGAGCAGATCGCGCAGGAGACGCAGGGCATCGCGCTCTATGGTGCGGCGACGCTCGGCGAGGCGCTGCGCCTCGCGATGCCGAGAGGGTGAAACAAGAAACAATAGGCCTTTTCTCCTTTACCCCTTCTTCGAAAAGCGATGCTTTCCATTCTGGAAAAAAGATGATAAAATAGAGGAAAGAATCGTAAGGGAAACGATTATCTGGGACGTAAGAATGGGGCTGTGGGATCATGACGGAACGACAGGAACGGACAGGGAGCAAGGAGCCGCCGGAACGGAAGAAGCAGCGGAGCGAGCTCCTGCTCGTGGATGTGCCAGACGTCCTCGCGGAGCCGCTGGCGGCATGCTTTGCAAAAGAGGATTGGCAGGTCTGCGTCCTTGGGAAAGGCGCAGGCCTTGCTGGCGTTGCGAAGCGGTATGAGAATGACCTCATGACGGAGGAAGCCGAAGATGTCTTCGCGCTGGAAGATGCAGATGTCATCGTTGCACCACTCATCGCGATGACGGCGGCGCGCCTCGACCGCCTGCTGGCGCTCGCGAAAAGGCAGCAGCATCTCCAGCACATCGTTCTCTTCAGCAGCGCCGATGTTTTTTCGGGCAAAGCACCGGCAAACGAGCAAGCGCAGGTCGCGCCGGAAACGGATGCGGGACGTCTCCATGTGCGCCTCGAGACGCTCGCGCTTTCCTGGAAAAAGGAAGAACATCTTCCCGTCACGATCGTGCGTCTGCCGGAGCTCTGGGGCGAGGGGCTGACCGATGGCGATGGCTTTTTCGGCGCATTCCTCGCAGCGGCTGCTGACGGGGCAGAAGGTGCGGCGTCCTCCGTGCGCATCTATGGCGCACAGGAGTTTCTCTCCGCCCGCGATGCAGCCTATGGCGTCTGGCGTGCCGTCGAGCGCGATTTTTCCGGCGACGTGCTGCATCTTGGCAGCGGGCAGGGCTATGGCTTTGACAGTTTCGCAGGCGAAATGCGCGAACTTCTGCCAGAAGGGACGAATCTCCCGGCCGCAGCGGCAGGCCGCGCGGCCGAGACGGCACTGCTCTCGTTCGGCCTTCCGTTCCTCGACAGCGCTTTTGCCTACGGCGAGCTCGGCTGGCAGCCGCGCGGCGACATCCGCGACGGTCTCCGCACGTCTGTGCAGTCGTTCCTCGCGCACCGCGAGGCGATGGAAAAAGCGGCTGTGACCGAAACGCAGCGCGGCCGTCTCAAGAAACTTTGGAACCGTGCCGTTCCCTATGTCGAAAATGGCGTGGGCGCACTCCTGATGACAGGCGTCGCGGCGTTCCAGCAGGGGACGCCGGTGAACCATGCGGTTGGCGTCGATTTCAACTATGTCTATATCGGCACGTTCGGCCTGCTCTACGGCAAGCGGCAGGCCATGCTTTCCGTCGCAGCCGCGCTCATCATCCTCGTCACCTGCCTCATGATGCATGGCGCCGATCTCGTGGCGCTGCTCTACAACCCGATCGAGCTGCTGCATTTCATCTCGTATCTCTTCGTCGGCGTGCTGACGGGATATTTTGCCGATTGCGCGACCTACGAGCGCGCGGCGAATGCATGGAAGGAACGGCAGGCGCAGGCGCGCCAGTCGTTCCTCAAGAACGTCTATCAGGAGAGCGTCCGCGTCAAGGACAAGCTCTATCGCCAGATCGTCAATGCGGATGACAGCATCGGCCGCGTCTACCATATCGTGCGCCGGCTCGACAGCGTCGAGGAGGAAAACCTCTTCACGCAGACGGCGGCCGTGACGGCCGAAGTCCTCGGTGTCGCAGATGTCGCCGTCTATACCGTCAGCAGCGGCGGCTATTACCTGCGCCAGAAAGTCCGCATGGGCGAGCTCGCAGCCGCCCGTCCGCATTCGCTGCATGTCGAGGATCATCCCTACCTCATGGACATCTTCCGCACGCAGCGCGTCTTTGCGAACCGTGCCCTCCAAGACGATGTGCCCGACCTCGCGGCCCCCGTTGTCTTTGAAGAAAAGGTCATCGCCGTCATCGAGATCTACGGCCTCGATTTCACGCAGTGGAGCTACTATGAGCAGAACCTCTTGTCGCTGACGTCGCGCCTCGTCGCGGCGTCGCTTGGCCGCGCGTACCGCTTCGAGCAGGAGGCGGCCGAAAAGCGCTATCTGCCGGGCACGCGCATCCTCAAGGGCGCGGAGTTCCAGAAAGTCCTCGACGAACTCTCGGCGCGCCGCCGCCTCACGAAGGACAACCCGGCCGCGCTGCTGCCGGTCGAACTTTCCGGCATGACGGTGCCGGAGCTCGACGAGCGCTTGTCGCACTGCATCCGTGCCGAGGACTTCGCAGGCGAGTATGAAGGCGGCATCGCGCTGCTGCTGCCAGATGTCGCGGGCGATACGCTCGGCCTCGTGCGCCAGCGCCTCGCAAATGTCGGCGTCGAGACGGACGAGGGAAGGGCGGTGGTCTGAATGACACCATTCATGATGCTCCTCATCGTTCATATCGTCATCACTGCGCTCTGGTTTCTGCTCGCGAGCCGGTTCCGCACGCGCCAGCAGGCATGCGTCGAGAGCGTCATCGTGCTGCTGCTGCCGGTGGTCGGCCTCATGATGCTGCTGGCTTGGCGGCTCGTCTGCCGCGTGTTTCACTACGACGTGCATCATCCCGAGCCGTTCGAGGAGGATGACGACGATTTCTCGCTGAGTACGATGGACTACCAGGCGGACATCGTGCCGCTGTCGGACACGTATCTCCTCGGCGATGCGCATATGAAGCGCCGCCTGTTCACGAATGCCATCAAGCAGGAAGTCGTCGAGAATCCCGAGATCCTCCGCGAAGCTGTGCACGACGAAGACCGCGAGATCACATACTACGCCGTCTCGATGATGACGGCGCGCATGGGCAAGGTCGCCAACGACATCGACGTCGTGGAACAGGCGCTCGCGGAGGGGAGAGTGGAAGACCGTGCGGCCAATCTCGCACGCTATGCAGACCTGCTCGAAGATTATCTGAAGAACGGCTATGGCGATGCGGATGGCCGCGCGAAGAAGGAACGGCAGCTCATCGACACCCTCGCAGAACTCGTGCGCCGCGAACCCGATGACGATGATGCCAGGAAGCAGCAAGTCCGCACGCTGATCCGTGCAAAAGCATTTGATGAGGCGCGCGCGGCCTGCGCAGCCTATGCAGCAGCGCGGCCGGAGACGGAAGGCCCCGTCTACCTGCGCCTCATGCTCGCAGCCGCCGAGCGCGATGACGCGGGCGTCCGCACGGCCGTCAAAGAACTGCGCGCGCTGCCCGTGCGCCTGTCGCCCGAGGCGCTGACCGCCATCCGTTATTGGGGAGGAGAAGCAACGAATGAATAAACGTCACATCGTCCTGCTCTTCCTGTTCGTGGCGTTCCTCGGCTGCTTCTTCCAGTACGCGCGCCTCGATGGCTTCCTCCATCTCGGCGCCGTGCAGAACAGCAGCACAGCGAGCACGCCGGAAAAAGAGGAAGATGCATGGGCGGATGCTGACAGCGTCCTTCGCGATCACTATGTCATCCTCTACGATCCGACGGACGTGCCGAGCATGTATGCACGGCACAATGCGGAAAAGATGCTTGACGAGCAGAAAAAATCGTATGAGAGCCATCCGTTCTATGAAGAATCGCTCGATATCCCAGAAGATACGCGCGGCGTCATTCTCGCGACGGGACGCCTCGGCGCCATCGCTGCGATGCCGGACGTGCTCGACTACGTCGCGGGTGGCGGCACGGCCGTGCTGCTGCAGCATCCCGACCCGCGCGAGGCGATTCCACAAAATGTGCTCGCGGCATTCGGCATCGACAGCATCGGTGGCGATATCGAGGCGCCGGGCGTCCATTTCCTTACGAATTTCGTGATTGCGGCGCAGGACGAGTCGTTTGAAAAGGGCACAGTCTATTCGACGACAGCGAAAGAACTCGACCTCGCCGATGATGCCGAGATTGAGGCCGAGAGCGTCACGGGTCTGCCGCTCCTCTGGGGGCATGCCTATGGCGATGGAAAGATTTATGGCTACAATGGCGTCGAGCGCGATGACAAGACGAATGAGGGCTTCCTCGCGGCCATGATCTCGCACTGCGGCGAGGACAGCATCTATCCGGTCGTCGGCGTCAAGCTGTTCTTCATCGACGATTTCCCTGCGCCGACGCCGGAGGGCGATTTCTCGAAAATCTACGACGAGACCGGCCTTTCCACGGCGGATTTCTACCGTGAGGAATGGTGGCCGTGGATGCTCGACAATGCGAAGAAGTACCACCTGAAGTACACAGGCCTCATCATCGAGACGTATGGCAAACAGGTCAAAGGGCCGTTTCACGAGCTCTCTGGCCGTTCGGCGCGCGACAATGTCGTCATCTATGGCCGCGAGCTCCTGAAGGCGGGCGGCGAGCTCGGCCTGCATGGCTACAATCACCAGTCGCTCGCTGTTGCTGGCTACAACCAGGACAAGCTCGGCTATGTGCCTTGGGAGAGCGAGGAAGACATGATCGAGGCGACGCAGGAGCTCTACCGCTATGTCAAGAGCCTCTATCCCGACTATGAGTTCCGCGTCTATGTGCTGCCGTCCGACATCCTGAGCCCCGAGGGCTATGATGCCGTGAAGAAAGCCGTGCCGACCATCAAGGTCATGTCGTCGCTTTACGACGGCCTGCCGAGTGAGAAAGCATTCTATCAGGACTACAAGCGCAACGAGGACGGTTCGTATGAGATTCCGCGCATCTCGTCTGGCTACGTGCCGGACAGCTTCATGCGCTGGTCGGTCTACAGCCTCATCAACCACCTCGGCGTCTTCTCGCATTTCGTCCATCCCGACGAGATGTTTTATGCGGAGAGCGCCGACAAGTCGTGGGCGGACATGAAGGAAGGCATGACGGCATTCCTGACGGAGATCGACGAGCACTATCCCTGGCTGACGCCCGTCACGGCTTCGGAGAGCATGAAATATTTCGATGACTTCTTCAATCTCGACTACCGCGTCGTGCGTGCGGAGGATCATTTCGACCTTCATTGCTGGAACCACAGCGGCGAAGTCAAGTTCCTGCTGCGCTCGGAAAAAGAGCTCGACCATGCGGAAGATTGCACGGCCGAGCCCGTCGATGACGATGTCTACCTCATCCGCATGACGGGCGAAAACGCACGGCTGGTCTGGAAGACCCCATGAACGCCTGCAGCTGACGGCCGTCTGTGATGGGAGGGGGGGAGAAAAATGAATCGCCGGAACCTCACGTTGCTCTTCCTGCTTGCGGCGCTTCTTGGCTGCTTCTTCCAGTATGCGCGCCTCGATGGCTTCCTGCATTTCGGTGCTGTCAGGAACATCACCTTGGGGGACGCGGCGACGAAGCAGGAGCCGTGGGCAGATGCCGACAGTGTCGCGCGCGATCACTATGTCATCATCTATGATCCGACAGATGTGCCGAGCATGTACGCGCGGCACAATGCGGAAAAGATGGATGCTCGAGAATGCGAAGCAGCATGACCTCAAGTACACGGGCGTGATCATCGAGACGTACGGGAATCAGGTCAAGGGGCCGTTCCATGAGCTCGTTGAGCGCACAGCGCGGGACAACGTCATCATCTACGGACGCGAGCTCTTGCGGACGGGCGGCGAGCTCGGCCTGCACGGCTACAACCATCAGTCGCTGGCCCCTGCGGGCTATGGCGAAGATGAGCACGGCTATGTGCCATGGGAGAGCGAGCAGGATATGATCGATGCGACGCAGGAGCTTTACCGCTATGCCAAGAGCCTGTATCCCTACTATGAGTTCCGCGTCTACGTGCCGCCGTCCAATGTCCTGAGTCCGGAAGGGTATGATGCTGTGAAGAAGGCCGTGCCAACGGTCAAGATCATCTCCTCGCTCTATGATGGTTCGGCGGACGCGCATGCATACTATCAGGATTTCCGACGCAACGAGGATGGCTCGTATGAGATTCCGCGCATTTCGGCCGGACATATGCCGGACAGCATCACGCGCTGGGCGGTATTCAGCCTCATCAACCACCTCGGCATCTTCTCGCATTTCGTCCATCCGGATGAGTTGTTCTACCAAGAAATCGCCGACAAGTCTTGGGCCGATATGAAGCAGGGGCTGGCGGATTTCCTGCCAGAGACGGAGGATCGCTATCCTTGGCTGACGCCCGTCACGGCCTCGGAGAGCATGGCGTATTTCAATGATTTCTTCGACCTCGACTATCGCGTCGTGCGCGCGGAAGACCATTTCGACCTTCATTGCTGGAACCATAGCGGCGAAGTCAAGTTTTTGCTGCGCTCAGACAAGGAGCTCGATCATGCAGATGGATGTACGGCAGACGTCGTCGATGACGGCGTCTACCTCATCCGCATGACGGGTGACAGCGCGCGGCTCGTCTGGAAGGAGGCGGCAAAATGAAAGTCTGCCTGCTGACCGAGGGCTCGTATCCCTATGTCGTCGGCGGCGTTGCGTCCTGGGTGCAGATGCTCATGGAAGGCCAGCCGGATGTCGAGTTCGTCATCTACTCCATCGGCGCCGAGTCAAAAGATCGCGGCAAATTCAAGTACAAGCTGCCGAAGAACTGCACAGGCGTGCAGGAAGTCTTCCTCGACGAGATCCTCTCGCTGCCGTCGCGCGGCATGCGCGAGAATGTGCTGACCGAGGCGCAGCGCGAGACGCTCTACGATCTCGTCGTCGGCGAAAAGCCCATCGACCTCGCGGCGCTCATCGACATCTTCCGCCAGAAGAAGTGGAAGAGCCCGCTGGACATCTTCATGGCGAGCGATTTCTTCGACGTCATCCAGCGCGTCTATCGCGAGCGCTTCGATTATCTGCCGTTCACGGATTATTTCTGGACGATGCGCTCGATGCTGCTGCCGCTGTTTTATCTCTTGCAGCAGGATCTGCCGGAGGCCGACGTCTACCACAGCGTCGCGACGGGCTACTGCGGCGTTGTCGGCGGCGTGGCGGCTACGGTGTACCAGAAACCATTCATGATCACGGAGCACGGCATCTACTCGCGCGAGCGCGAGGCCGAGATCATCAAGAGCGACTGGGCGAAAGGCGATTTCAAGTCCGTCTGGATCCAGTACTTCTACCACCTCGCAAAGCTCGCCTATGAGGCGGCCGACCATGTCTATACGCTGTTCGAGCTCAATGCGAAGATCGAGCGCGACCTCGGCTGTGCGCCGGAAAAAATCGGCATCGTGCCGAACGGCGTCCACATGGAGCGCTTCTCAGGCATCCCGCCGCTCGAGAATCATGGCGGGCCCATCACGATTGGCGCCGTCGTGCGCGTCGTGCCGATCAAGGACATCGTGACGCTCCTCAGAGCGTTCTTCCTCGTGCAGCAGGAGCTGCCGGACGCGAAGCTCTACGTCATGGGCAACCTCGAAGAAGACCCTGACTACGTCGCGCTCGCACGGCGCACGGCGAAGACGCTCGGCCTCCGGAATGTGGAATTTACGGGCTCCATCAATGTCGTCGAGTACCTGCCGCGCATGGACATCCTCGTGCTGTCGAGCATCAGCGAAGGCCAGCCGCTCTCCGTGCTCGAAGGCTTTTCCGCGCATCGGCCGTATGTGACGACGGACGTCGGCTGCTGCCGCGAGCTCATCTATGGCGACAGCCAGGACGACCTCGGCACGGCCGGTGCCGTCGTCGCGCCGATGGATTACGAGGCCATGGCAGAGGAAATCGTGCGTCTCGCGCGCGACTATGAGCTGCGCCGCGACATGGCGGCCGTCGGCTACGAGCGCACGAAGCGCTATTACACGTACGAGCGCTTCATCACGTCGTATCAGAAGATCTACGAGCAGGAAAGGAGGCTGGGCGGATGGCAGGCGTCGGATTCGAACTGAAGAAGCTCTTCCGTGCGCGCACGGCGACAGGCCATCTGCGCGCGTTCTCATACTCGGCCATCATCACGTCAGGGCCGTTCCTGCTGCTGACGGGCATGGTGCTCGGCATCCAGATGCTCTTTCTCATGACGGGCGTCTCGGACGAGGAGCAGGGGCTCTTCGTCGCGTCTGTCGTCTATGCGTTCGTGTTCTCGCAGATTCTTTCGAGCGGCTTCACGATGGTCATCACGCGCTACCTCGCGGACTGCCTGTCCGTCGAGTATTATGAAGACGTGACGGGCTCGCTGTTCGGACTCATTTCCATTCTCCTGACGATCGGTGCCATCGTGGCCATCGCGTTTTTCCATGGGACGCCGCTGTCGCTCTTTACGGAGGCGCTGGCGTACACATTCTTCCTCGAGCTCCTGATCGTCTGGGTCGAGAGCGTCTACCTCACGGCCGTCAAGAATTTCCGCCGCCTCATCATGGGCTTCGCCATCGGTGCCGCGCTGTCCGTCGCCAGCGCGTTCGTACTGCTCGCGAGTCGGCTCGTCGGCGCAGCCGACGCAGGACTCCTCGCCGTCGACATCGGCATGGGCTTTCTCGCGTGCCTGTTCCTCATCCATATCGTCAGCTATTTCGGTCTGCCGAAGCATGGGCTGAACTTCTCGTTCCTGCCGTATTATGAAAAGCATTGGCGGCTGTTCCTCGCGTCGCTCTGCTACACGCTCGGCCTGTTTTTGCCGAACATCCTGATCTGGCAGGGGCCGTGGGGCGTCGTCGTCGCGGGCACGTATGTCTATGCGCCGATGTACGACGTCGTGACATTCTATGCATTCCTGTCGCTGCTGCCGCTCATGACGCTCTTCGTCGTGGCCGTCGAGACGCGCTTTTACGAGAAATACGCCGCGTATTTCGATGCCATCACGCGGCGCGGCAACTTGCGCGAGATCGAGGACGCGCGGCAAGACCTCATCTATACGCTCTGGTTCGAGCTGCGGCAGGTCGTCGAGTTCCAGTTTTTGTTCACGCTGATCTTCCTCGCGCTCGGCGGGTATCTGCTGACATTTGGCGGGCTCGATTTCAATGCGTCGAACATGTATGACGTGCTGCTGTTCGCGGCGTTCTTCACGGGCATCTACCAGCTCGTGTTCATCCTGCTGACGTATTTCGACATCCAGTCATCTGTGCTGCGTGTCGGGCTCGTCTTCGTTCTCAGCAATGTCGTGTTCGGCCTCTTGGGACTCTGGGTGTTTGGCGTGAAGAGCTATGGATTCACGTTCTTCCTCGCGGCAGGGCTCGCGCTCTTTGCCGCATGGCAGGAGCTCTCGCATTTCGCGCGGCGCATCGACTACTGCGTGTTCTGTGCGCAGCCGGTGTTCTATCGCGCGGCGGACGGGCCGCTGACGAAGCTCGCGCGGCGGCTCTCGGGCGGCCAGGTCATCGACCTCGAGCGGCTGGCCGAGGAAAAAATGAAACAGAAGGGAGGCGAGAGATCATGAGACTTTCGAGAAAGCGGGCGCGCCGCATCGCGGAAGAACGCGCAAAAGAAGAAGCGCAGGCACGCGCGGAAGCCGAGCGGGCGGCAAAAGCGGCCGCTGCCGCGCAGGCGCGCTACGAAGCGGCCTGCAAAGGCGCTACGATGCCGTCGCGCCGCTATCCGCACAGCCGCCGCCAGAACCGGCGCACGCGCCGCGCCTATCTGCTCGAAAAAGCGCGCGCGCATTTCGCGCGGCAGGCGGCCATGACGGCAGCGTTCTCCACGGCCTGCCTCACGCGCCTCTTGGGCACGGCGTCGGCAGGCTACCACGATCCGATGCACGACGTCGCGAGCGAGTTCGCGAGCCTGCGCGACGAGCGCGATGAGATCCGGAACGCGCAGGCGGCGCGGCAGTATCTCCAGGCGGCACGCGAGTCGCTCGCGAACGCACGCCATGACCTCGCCGATGCGACGGCTGCTGTCGCCGATGCACAGACCTCCGTCGCCGATGCGACGAAGAATCTCGCAGACAGCCAGCAGGCGCTCGCGCAGACCAAGGAATACCTGAGGAATGCCCGCGCCGTCAGCGCCCAGCGGACGCGCGAGGCCATCGCGGCGCAGCAGGCGGCCTACGACTACCTGCAGGAACTCTACGCGCGGCAGGCCATGGTTGACCAGCTGTCGGCGGAGCAGGCCAGCCTTGAAGCGCAGGTCGACGCGGCTTCCGAAGGTTATGCGAGTGCAGGCCGTGCCTATCAGGAGGCCTCGAACCGCGAAGCTGCCGTACAGAAAGCCCTCGCCGAAGTCGGCTATGAGCAGAACCGTCTGACGGAAGCCATCCGCCTCGCAGATGAATACACGGCAGCCCATGGCGCAACAGAAGACGCCGGCCGTGTCGCTGAAGAAGCTGCGGCGAATGCTGACGCCGTATCGGCCCGACTCGACGAAGTCTCCGCAGCGCTCGACGACGCCGAAGCCTCGCTCGATGAGGCGCAGGCGTACCTCGAAGAACTCGAGGACGCGCGGCGGGACGCCGAGGAAGCCGAAGCTGAGGCTCGCGCCGACGAACGCGAAGTCGAGCAGGACGAACAAGAAGCCGAGCGCTACGTCGCCGAGAGCGAAAAAAGCCTCGACGAGGCGCATGCCTATGAAGCGGATGCGCACAAATGGGAACAAGAGGCAAAGCAGCTCGTCGCCGACGCGGCGCAGGACGAAGAAGAGACGGCACGCAACCTCTGGCAGATCGGCACGGGCGCGGGCATGCAGATGGGCATCGAGTACGCGCACGTGAAAGGCGAGGAGCGGGGGACGGCACACAATCCAGACGGTTACGCAGAACGTTTTTCCTTACCGCATCGCGGCCATCAGCTGTTCTTCCCGTTTTCCGTCTACGATACGGAGCGCCTCGATCCCTACCCGGGGAGCGAAAACGTCACGGCCGACGGCTGGCCGCATGGACAGACGCGCCACCAGCTCGACCTCGGCATCAGCACGGGCTGGCTCAGTTCGCGTGCCGGTGTCCTGCCGCTGAATGACGATGGCCCACAGGTGCACGAAGATGGCGGCTCGTCCGGCCTCATCGACACGACCGTCTTCGCCACGTATCACAACGATCACCCGATCGGCAGCACGCGCTACGGCCTCATCATCAGCATGCCGACGGGGCAGAGCCGTTTTTATCAGAGCGCGCTCGTACCGAAAGGCCTCGGCCTGTTTGAAGACTTCGGCAACGGCTGGCAGTTCGCGCCAAACATCGAGACCATCTATCGCGCGACGGAACGCGACAGCGTCAGCGCACGCCTCGCGTATATCATCCGCCGCTCATACAATTTTTCCCGCGAATTCCCAGCGGCACGCACGGATCCCGGCAACCAGACGACGCTCGACCTCTCGTACCGCCATATCGGCGAGCAGCATCAGCTCCATGCCTGGGCGACGCTGATTTCGACGGAGCGCACGACGCAGGATCAGCCCGCCCCGGACGAGGAGGGGAACTGGCGCATCTCGCCGCACAAAGTGCATTACCGCGAAGGCGAAGAATTCGAACTCGGTGCCGCCGCGAACTGGCAAGTCACTCCGAAAGACGAACTCGGCCTCTTCGGCAGCTACGGCCATGCGATGCGCGCCAGAGGCATTTCCCCCGGCAGGGCGACCGACACCGCCGAACTCGCCGTCAGCCTGCACCACCAGATGACGCCGCGCCTCTCATGGGAAGGCATCGCGAGCTACTGCCACTCCACGACGGGCTACAACTCCCTCTACATCGACGAAGACGGCTGGAACAACGACCCCTGGGATCGCTGGTCCCTCCTTGGCGTCCTCGACTGGAAAGTCACAGACTACGACCGTCTGACCCTGAACATCGAACGCTACCTCCGCCATGGCCTCAGCGAAGCCGACTACCAAGGCTATGCCGTCGCCCTCTGGTACTCGCGCTCGTTCTGACGAGCGCATGGCTCCCTCTCAGAGGGAGCTGTCAGCGAAGCTGACTGAGGGAGTCTCACAAGCATGGCGTGTGAGATCTGCGATTGTGTTTTATGCGGGCTCTAAAAGGAGACTTTCCATGCAATTTCACCGATTTTTTCAGGCTCTGACGAGTGCAATTTTAGGCACTGGCCTCATCTTTTCCTCCGGCTGCACGCACTCCGCCGAGGCGGTGCACGTGATTCCCGAGCAGGAGATGACGCGCCTCGCCTCCGACCTCTCCACCTATGCAAAAACCAAGAGCCCATCCTTCCAGCTCGTCGGCAACGGCGCGGCCGGCCTGCTCGAAGTCACGAAATCCCAGCCCGAGGAAAGCACGCAGCAGCTCGTGGGTGCCCTCGACGGCTTTCTGACGGAAAGCTTTTTCTACCTCGACGACGACGGCACGCCGGAGATGCAGGAGCCCGACATGCTCGACTACCTCGAAGCCATGATGGAGAAGCCGCAGACGGCAGGCAAGGCCGTCTGGACGCTTGATTATCTGGCAGACGACGAAGCCATCGCCATGGATCAGGCGCTCGGCCGCGCGCGCGGCTATGTCAGCATGACGGCCGCGAGTACGGCACTCGCCTCCATCCCCGACGAAGGCGTGATGGGTGACATCCCAGGCGAGAACGCCGCCGACATCCAGTCGGTCCGCGACGCGCGGAACTTCCTGATTTTGCTGAATCCCGGCAACTTCGAAAGCCGCGAAGATTACCTCGCAGCACTTGCCGCGACGCCGTACGATGCTCTCGTCATCGACCTCTACTACGGCGACACGCCGCTGACGTCTGACGATGTTGCACGCCTCCAGCAGAAGCCGCAAGGCGGCCGCCGCCTCGTCCTCGCCTACATGAGCGTCGGCGAAGCCGCCGACTACCGCCCTTACTGGCAAGCCGCATGGAACGACAGCGCCCACCGTCCGAAATGGATTGCAAAGCCAAACCATGACTGGCCCGGCAGCTACCGTGTGCGCTACTGGACGGGCGACTGGCGCCACATCCTCTACGGCAGCGAAGACGCCTATCTCGACACCATCCTCGCCAGCGGCTTCGACGGCGCCTTCCTCGACGTCATGGACGCCTGGCAGACATTCAAATAGTTTTTTGTTTTTTGCTCCCTCGCAGAGGGGGCTATTTTTTTGCAAAAATTTTTCCCACGTTGTGGAAAAGTCGATTAAAATTTTTAATACCCCTTTACCCCCCCCCTAAACGCACTATAATAAGCAAAGAATTACTCGTACACCGGACCATTTCGGGCGTCGGCAGCGAGGCAGAAGGGGACACAGTATGATCAGCGAACAGGAATACGTCATCACGTCATTTCGGAAGCACTTCCAGCGCTTTCAGGACAAAGGCATCGTCGTTTACGGCCTCGGCAAGAACACCGAGGTCCTGCTCGATGCCTTGCGAGACGAATACCATTTCATCGGCCTCATGGATGGCGTGCGGACGGGGGAGACCGTCTACGGCCTGCCTGTCCTGACCGTCGACGAAGCGCAGGAACGTGGCGTCGGCGTCATCCTGATCCTCGCGCGCGCCGCGAACCTCTCCATCATCTATCCGCGCATCGCAGCCGACTGCGAACGGTACGGCATCCCTGTTTACGACATCAACGGTGTCGAGCAGCATCGCATCACGCAGAAAACATATGCCTGCCCGGTATTTTATGCGACGCATACGCGCGAAGCGCTGATTGAAAAGATGCGTGCGGCTGATGTTGTGAGCTTTGACGTTTTCGATACGCTTCTCATGCGCCGCTGCCTCGAACCGACGGACGTCTTCTTCCTCGTCGAACAGGAGGCACATCGCCGGGGCTTGCTGTCACAGAGTGTTCCTTTTGCAAAGCCGCGCATCCTTGCGGAGCGTGCACTCTATCCTGGACAGCCGACACTCGATGACATCTATGCACGGCTGATGCAGGACACAGGTATCGCTGAGGATGTAGCGAAGGAACTGCGGGCGCTCGAACTCGCAGAGGAAGAACGCCAGCTCGTGCCGCGCACCGCTATGATGAGGCTGCTCCATGAAGCGCAGGCGATGGGAAAGACCGTCATCGTCACGTCGGACATGTACCTTGGCGGTCAGGCCATCGGGCGCCTGCTGCTGATGCACGGCATCACAGGGCTCGACCATGTCTTCGTTTCTTCCGACACAGGCGTTTCGAAGACGGGCGGCTTGTTCGATCTCGTGCGGCAGACGTATCCAGGACAGCACATCCTGCACATCGGCGACAATGCAACGTCTGACGTCCACGCCGCATTGTCCTCAGGCTGCGATGCCTGGCTCGTTCCGTCTGCGCGACAGATGCTCGCCGAATCCGCATGCGCACCGCTCACAGAACACAGCCGTGACTTGCCGGAACGCGTCATCCTTGGCAATTTCCTCACACGAGAGCTCCATGACCCGTTCCTGTTCGAAAAGACGCAGGGCAGGCTCCGCCTCGCCGATGCTTACGCGCTCGGTCGCGACTATGCAGGCCCGATGGTTGCTGGCTTCGTCCAGTGGCTCATCGAGCGGTGTCGCGCCGACGGCATCGAGATGCTGCTGCTCGGTGCGCGCGATGGCTGGCTCATCCGCGAAATCCTTGACGATGCAGCCCGTACAATGGATTTGCCGTTCCGCTACCGCTATGTTTACGTTTCCCGTGCCGCCTGCACGCCCGCGGGTGTCGAGGACGAAGACGACGTGCTCTACGCCGCTGGCCTTGCCTGGGACGGCACGCAGGAAGCGTTGCTCAAAAACCGCTTTCATCTCGCAGAAGACGACATCCGGCCAATGGAAGATGGAGAGAGCAAGGAGCACTATATCCGCCGCCACATCCCCGTCATCCTGCGCCGCCGCGAAACGCTCCGAAAGCACTATCTGCACTATCTGGAGAGCGAGGGCATCCGCCCCGGCATAAAGCTCGGCTTCTTCGACTTCGTTTCGTCAGGCACCTGCCAGCTCTGGCTCGAGAAAATCCTTGGCCAGCCACTCCACGGCTATTATTTCCTGCGCATCCAGGACCCGTACAAGGAAAAGCTCTCCATCCAGACATACTACGAAGGCACGCAAGTCGTCTATCAAACGGCGAAATGTCATCTCATGGACAACTACTTCTTCATGGAGAACATCATCTCTTCGCCGGAAACGACGCTCGAGTCCGTCGGCAAAGACGGCCTGCACTTCCTGCCCGAGACGCGGAGCAGCGAAGAAGTCCGCGACCTCCTCGCTATCCAGCAAGGCATCCGCGACACGGTCAGAGACCTCCTGCAGGTCCCCGAACGCCGCGACCTCGCCGACGAACTCTTGAACCTCGTCCGGCATGAGACGTGCGACGTCGAGATTGAGTATCTGCGGGAAGGCGTGCTCGAAGATGAGTTCTGCCACAGACGATTCCAGCTGAACGAGATGCTGTAAGACGACAGGAATGAGGACATTATGAACGCAAAACTGTTATCGGTTATCGTGCCGGTCTACCATACAGAAAAGTATCTGAGAAGAGCTTTGGAAAGCATTCTTGCCTCCAGCTATCAGAACATCGAGGTCATCGTTGTTGATGATGGCTCGCATCAGGGAGCCGATGAAATTTGCAAAGGCTTTGATGCGCGAGTCCGTTATGTTGATGGAAAGAAAAATCGCGGTCTGTACCATGCACGGCTACTTGGCGCGAAGGAAGCAAAGGGCGATTATCTGGCATTCCTGGATAGCGATGACCATGTTTCGGTGGATTTCTATCGCCATGCCATCGCGCAAGCAGAGACGACGAATTCCGATTTGGTGCTTGGCGAGTTCGTCTTGGAATATCCAGATGGTCATTACGAAATCAATGACCTGATGCATGTCTACAATTGCGACCTCGATTTGAAGGGAGAAAGCATTCGGCACCTTCTGTTCGACCAGTATGGCATCGACTATAGTCTGCATGTCATTTGGAACAAGGTTATCGCACGGAGCCTCTGGAAAAGAATCGAACCGATGCTCGTTCGTCAGCGGCGTTCCGTTACGATGTGCGAAGACGTGATTTTTTCGAGTTTTCTGTACTGCTATGCAGAGCATCTGACAAATTTTCATCATGATTTCGTGTATTACGTGCAGCGTCCGAGCAGTAGCACGGGAAAAGGCAAGACAGTTGCAGATCTTGAGAAAATCGTGAGCGAGATTCGGACGGTCTTTTCCTTTCTGCATCGTTCGTTCCAAGATAATCATGATATTGAGGTGTCCATTACCAAATGGGAGAATCTGCTTTATGGCATCTGGGAGTGCAACATCAAGCAAGAAAACCTTCCAGAAGAGGACGCTTCTCGACTGAGGAAATCTTTGCGGCGGAAGAAGATCGATGGAAAAGAGCCAGAGATTCTTGCCACGACACCGTATTGGGAGCAATTGACGAAGATTCCCGAACCTCTTGGCGAAAAGCTGAAACGGGAGATTTTAAGTCATGAGATTCGCTATGTAAGCTTTGACTTGTTTGACACGCTTGTCGTTCGTCCTTTCCTTCGGCCGACCGATCTGTTCAAGCTGATGGGAGCCCGTGTATCGGAACTTCTGACGACCTCGGAAGATATTGCATTCGTAGATCAGCGACGCCTGGCGGAAACCATTGCACGGCGCGAAGTAAGGGAGAAGGGAAAGCCGGAAGTCACGCTTGCCGAAATCTATCGGGTGCTTCAGCGGCTTCTCCATCTCACGCGCGCGCAAGCAAAAGAAATTGAAAAACTCGAAGTCGCTTTTGAAAAGAGATATTGCTATCCGCGTGCCTATGCGAAAGAGTTGTACGATTTCGCGCTCTCCGCAGGCAAAAAAGTGATTGTCGTTTCGGATATGTATCTGCCTCGAAAAGTGCTGGAAGAGATTCTTCTAAAAGCGGGGTTTGAAGATGTTGCGAAGATTTTTGTATCGTCTGAGCAGCATGCCACGAAATGGGATGGAACCCTCTACGAGAAAGTAACGGCAGTACTGAAAGCGAAGCCGTCTGAGATTCTTCATATTGGCGATAATTTTTCCTCGGATGTTCAAAATGCGAAAAAAGCAGGCTGGAAATCAAGCTATCTGCCGAATTGCAAGGATCTTTTGCAAAACAAAGTGGCAGGGATGGATACGGGCGAAGCATATCAGCGCGTCTTTCAGGAAGCCTTCGCCTTTCGTCGGCGTGGATGCATCGACGGCTATCTCGGCATGCGATGTATGCTGGGGGTCGTGGCAAATCGGATTTTTGACAATCCGTGGGCCTTCCGTCGTCCAGATAGCGATTTCGCTGGGAGCCCGAGCACACTGGGCTATTATGCCGTTGGCATGTACCTTTTCGGAATCTGTGACTGGCTATGCCATGAGATGCAGAAGCATGGATACGACAGCATCCACTTCATGGCGCGTGACGGCTATCTGCCGATGAAGGGATACGAGATTCTTTCCAAGGCATATGGAATTCCAACAAAAGTTTTTTATGACCACTTTTCACGCGCGTCGATTTTGCCATTGGAACTCCGAAAAGAAACGGACATTTTTTCTTTGTTCAAATTGATGAATTTTCATGCACAAAGTCCGATGTCTTTTCTTTCGCGCATGAAAGGGTTCATCGCTCCGCGCCTGTACGCACGTGCGAAAGAAATCGTGGAAAAAGAAGGATTCAAATGGGAGACCTGTTTTGATGATCTCGAAACGTTCGACCGTTTTCTGACGTTGTATGCGACGAAGTTTTATGACGCCAAGCGGTTTGCGGAATATCGCGATACGCTCGGGCAGGCATTGAAAGATCGTTATTATGGAAAAGTGGCAACATTTGACATCGGCTATAGCTGCCGCGTCGAGTCGGCGCTCACGTATAATTATGGGTTCGACATCACGCCATACTACATTCATATGAATAACGACCAGGCTTTGTTCCGTGGACAGAAGAACCATCTGGATGTCCATACGTTCTATGGATATTCTCCTGGCGTGACGGGAATTCTGCGCGAACTTCTGATTTCTGAATTGGCACCGTCTTGTACAGGACTTTCGATTGAGAAGGGGCGTATTGTTCCGCAGTATCGAGAATACCATGAAAATCCCTATCGGGATCATATCGTTGGAACGATTCAGGAAAATGCAGTCGATTTCGTCCGCGATATGTGCGAAATCTTTGGCGAGGATCTTCCGTACCTCTATTATCAGCGAGCAGATGCCGGTCTTGTTCAGGAGTATCTGGAGTT
Organism: uncultured Veillonellaceae bacterium; assembly: GCA_900318215.1. Lineage (GTDB taxonomy): Bacteria > Bacillota > Negativicutes > Selenomonadales > Selenomonadaceae > Selenomonas_C. The sequence continues at coordinate 4,243 of ONJV01000008.1, read as the reverse complement.
TTATGCCAAGCGTGAGGATTATGAGATGTTCCGTGGGATTCGCTTCGAGGATGATTTCGGGCGAGTCAAGACATTCGAGCTCGTGGATTTCTGGAAGCGGCAGATGGATGAAGTTCTCCCGCGGATGACAGGAAAGGAACAGAATGCAATGATGATGTCCGAGCAAATGCTTGAGCGGTTGAAGAATCCGAATTATTCCTTTGCACTTGGAGAAGACATCTACGCACGCTTTCGCTTTCCGTGGGAGGTCGTGCCATCTGGCAGCCGTGTCGTCATTTATGGTGGCGGTGTCGTTGGGAAGATGTTTCTGCGGCAAGTGGCGCGAAGCTCGTACTGTTTCCTCAAGGCCATCTGCGATCGGAATCCGATGGGGACGGGCATCCAGGAACTGCCCGTCATCACTTTGGCAGAGCTCGCGGGGATGCCATCCGACAGCTACGACATGGTTCTCATCGCCATCGAGAAGAAGAACATCGCTCAGGCCATCCGCAACGACCTTCTGTTGGAAGGCATCCCGTCAGAAAAAATCAAATGGGTCGATCCGGCACGGAAGAAATGAAGAGGTAATCCGTTATGAACGAAGAATCGAGAGAGCTTTTGCAGGAAATCCATGAGATGCGTCATCGGATGGAGGCACTGGAAGCAAAAATGGACGACGTGCTTTCAAAAGTGGATCAATCCGTGGAACGTTGGACATGGGATCGTTACGAACGGATTCGCAAGGAACTGCTCCCGCAGATTGATAAAGGTGTCGAACGGTGGACGTGGGAACGTTACACCCGTATGCGTAGGAACCTCAGGGAACAAGGATGGAATCTGCTTTATACGATGAATCCTGAAGCCGTAAAGCCTGTCCGAACGAACACGGAATACGATATAGACTTTTTTATGGAGATTCGCTATGGTTCTGTTCAATCAGCAGAGGCTATTTTAAGTCGTGTCTTCAATTATTTGCCGCATAAGAGTGTTGTTGACTTTGGATGTGGCACAGGGACATGGCTTTGGGTAGCAAAAGCCTTTGGCGCACAAAAAGTGCTGGGAATCGATGGTACTTGGGTTCCGAAGAATTTGCTGATGATTGATGAACAGGAATTTCTTCCGGCAAATTTGGAGGCAGGCGTATCCGTTCCCCATAAATTTGATTTGGCGATTTCCGTTGAATGTGCCGAACATCTATCTCCAAATGCAGCAGATGGGTTTGTTGCATCCCTGTGCAAGGCTTCCGACATCATCCTCTTTTCGGCTGCACATCCAGGACAGGGCGGAGAACATCATGTCAACGAACAACCAATGACATACTGGGGAGAAAAGTTCCAGCAGCACGGATTCCTTCCCATTCATATCCGAAGCACGCTGCCGCAAAATGATCCGCGAATTCTCTGGTGGTATCGTGACAACATCATCCTGTTTGTGAAGCGTGATGTGTATGATTCCATTGTCGGGAAAATCGAGAAATGCTGAGGAGGTGCAGTATGCTTTCGAGAACGGAGCGCTTTCAAATACCAGAAAAGATAATCAGAGACGGAGAAAAGGTTATATTTTACGGGGGGGGAGAAGTAGGAAAAGCTTATTTGGAATTATCCACAGGCAAGCGGTTCGACGTGGTTGCGATGGCAGACAAGATGCCAGCACGGACAGGCATTTCTACTGTCCCGGTTCTGACGCCGAAAGAATTGGCGGAACTTCCTCGCGATGCCTATGACGTCATTCTGATCGCTATCGAGCGGGCGGAGGTGGCACAAGCCATCCGACGTGACCTCTTGTCGCTGGGGATACCAGCGAACCGCATTCTGTGGGAATCTCCACAGGCAAAGCTATCAGCATCAGGAATATCGGTGGAACGTCTTGCTGTGCAGCTGCATCAGCAGGAAGAGCATATCCGGGCGCTGGAGACATGGAGAATCGGTATTGATACGTTTTTGCTGGATGCCTGCATGGAACGCAATCGGACACGAGGCGGAAGTTACCAGCAGTTCATTGACCAGTTGCTTGGAGCATGGCATGTCGCTGTATCTTCCTGGAACCCAGAATGGGAGACCGTCATGCGGCACTATCCCAGCTTGTTTGCCAAAGCACCTGAGATGCTGCCGCCAGCCTCTGATTGGCAGGAAGTCGATGCGTGCATCCTCTGGGGCACGCAGTTTGCGATAGAGAAGAACCGAGAGTTCTTGCGGACGGCGCTTCTGCAGAGAAAAGAAATCGTCGTTGCGGAGATGGGCTTCCTGAATCGCGTTGCATGGCCGGACCCTGATGATTGTTTCCGTCAGTCGGTCTCTTATGTGTTTGATGATCTCGCTCCTTACTATGATGCGCGGCGTCCGAGCCGGTTGGAACAAATGCTGGAAGATGAAGTATTCCATCTGTCCGTAGCAGAGTGCCAGCGTGCATCTGCTTGCATGGAGACCATCCGCAATGAATGTCTGACGAAATATAATCATCAGCCGCTAGATGTGCCAAGCATCGGTCGTCCGGGCGTACGGAAGATTCTCGTTGTTGACCAAGTCGTCGGTGACATGAGCATTTCGAAAGGGCTGGCAAATGCGGCATCTTTTCGGAAGATGCTCGAAACTGCATGCCGTGAACATCCAGAGGATGACATCATTATCAAGACACATCCAGACAATATCACGGCACATCTGCGCGGGTTTTACGAGGACATCCAGCCGCATGATCATGTTTATCTCTTGAGGGATGCCGTGAATCCCATCGCATTGTTGAAAACGTGCGACGAAGTCTACGTCTGCACTTCGCAACTTGGCATGGAAGCGCTCATCCTGAAAAAGCCTGTGCATGTTTTCGGGATGCCGTTTTACGCGGGTTGGGGATTGACCGACGACTATATGACCTGTCCGCGCAGGACGCATCACAGGTCGCTGGAAGAACTTTTTTACATCACGTATATCCGTTACAGCTGGTATGTTGATCCACGCACGGGGCGCCCTTGCGAGATTGAGGATGCGATGGACTACCTGCTGCAAATGCGGGAAGCGTATTTTTCAAGGAGCTAAGCAGCATGGATTTCATGATATGGGTAGAAGATAAAGCGCATATCGAATATTTCAGTCGTTCGATGGCGGCTTTAATTACCCCCCCCAGTGGACGAATGTTGACATAAAATGCACATCTGGGCCTGATCCGTTGAGTGTCATGACATCGAATGACGAACGCATTCCCTATTGTCCACCAGAAAAAGTTGCTCAGCAACCATATGATATCATACTCATCGTTGCTGGCGAGGCCGGGAAAAAACGAGCGGCAGAGATTCGGAAAAAACTCTGTGGCTTGGGGCTGGATGAAAGTTGCTTCCTGTTTGATTTCGTTGCGATTGCTCCAGGCTTTTCATGGGAGAAGTATCAGAAGCTGAAGCGGGCAAAAGTTTCCATTCTTTCCTTCAACTGCTTCGGTGGTTTTCTTAGTCATTCACTGGCATTGCCATTTCGCTCTCCAACTGTGAATATGTTCTTCAACGAAGATGAATATGTTCGAATGTTGCGGTATCCCCGGCTTTATCTGCGGGAAACGCTGGAATACGAAAAAGATGGATGGGAAGAGAGTCTCAAAATCAAGTATCCTATTTATCGTCTGGGGGATATTCTGGTCTATATGAACCATTACCCGGATTATCAGGAGGCAGAGAAAAAATGGTATGAGCGTGTGCGCCGAATCAACTGGTACAATCTTTTCGTCGTAATGTATACGGAACGTCAGGAAATTCTTGAGCGCTTTGATGCGTTGCCGTTTGCAAAGAAGGTATGCTTCGTTCCGTTCTCGTCATCTCTGGATTCTGCTTGGCAGATTGACAAAACAGCGACGGGGAAGGAGCTTCCGCTTTGGGATGCGGTCAATCATTTCGGGATGGGGAAGCCTTGGAGCTATGATCCCTTTGATATGCTGTTATATGGGAAAAAGACCATCGTAAGGAGTTAGAATACAAAATGCAAGACAGCTCTCCAGACAAGTTTGCGAAGGAATATGCTCGACTCAAAGAAGAAGCCGGGCAAAAAATTTCTGCAATGTCTTCCAATAATCCTAAGATTTTCACGATGTATCACAAGTATGAGTCTTTGGAAGATGTCGAGCAGAATCTGGAAGAGGGTCATTTTTGGCTCAATCATAAAACCTGTGGGATAAATAATTCTGCCATATAATTCATGTTGTCAAAAAAGAAGACATCCACTAAGATGTGGAAATGCATCTAGCAAATGTAAATCCACACAAAGGAATGTCCTCTACATGGATTATA
>ONJV01000030.1 GCA_900318215.1 uncultured Veillonellaceae bacterium | reverse complement strand
GCGCGGCGGGCGATGGTGAACTTGTCACGCAGCTCGGCCGCCTTGATGAAGTACGTCTTCATGCGGTGGCGGCAGCACTCGTAGCCGAACGCCTGCGCAAGATGCGTCTTGCCCGTCCCCGGCGGCCCGATGAACGCGATGTTCTTGTGCGCGTAGATGGGAGCCAGCGTCTGGAGATTCTTGAGCTTGTCGATGTCCTTGCCTTTCAGGACGTCGAAATCGAAGTTGTCAAACGTCTTGACCTGCTTCTGCGGCAGGCGGCTGGTGCGCAGGAGCATCTGGATAGTGGACTGCTCCTTCTTGTCCCGGAGATATTCGAACACCGAAGACACGGCCTCGATGGATTCCGCGGAAAGGGAACGTTCCTCTGCCAGCTTCGCGAATTCTTCTGCCGAGAAGTCCAGCCGCAGCAGCTCGTTGCACCGGTCGATGGCGCTGAACAGGGAGTCAGTCATCGCTGTCCGCCCCCTTGCTGAAATTGAATTTCTCGAAGGAGCGGTCGAGCTCGTCCTCTGGGAGCATGGTCGCCTGCGTCTTCACGGGCGCGGTCGGGAACTCCTCCGGCTGCTCGGGGACGGCGTACTGGTCTTTGCAGAAACGGTCGCGCTTGCTCCACGTCACTTCGTGCGAGACAAGCAGCTGCTGGAGGTCTTCCGAGTAAATGTAGAGCCAGGCATCCTTCCGCATGACGCGCACGAACGATCCCGTGTACTGGTAGGGGACGCCGAAGCGCCTGCCTTCGTAGTTCACGAACCCGTCGAAGGAAATCTTGCGGAGCGGGCAGAGATAGCCTTGGAGCTCCCGGCTGTCATCCAGCAGATGCAGGTGCTGGGCGCATTCACTTCCATGCACCTCGTTTGGAACGCAAGCAGAGCCGCGATGGAAAATACCATTCTGCTTGTCGCACCATTCCAGCGCGGCGCGGTTCAAGTCTGTCACGTTGTAGAACGTGCGCCCGGCAAGGAAGTTCTCCTTCACAAAGCGCACCAGGCGTTCCACCTTTCCCTTGGTGAACGGATGCCTCGGCTTGCAGAGCTTCGTCTGGAAGCCGACGGTGTGCATGAAGGCGTCATAGTCTGAGTGCCAGACGGGCTGGCCTTCGAGGTCGCGGTGCAGGACGACGCTCTTCATGTTGTCCGTGAGCACGTGTGCTGGAACGCCGAGGCGTTCGAAGCAGAGGTTCTCCTGCTTGGCATTCGGGAAGAACTCGACGTAGCAGGCACCGCAATGGTGGCAGGTCATGACAAAGCACGCACATTGGAAGGTGCCGCCGGCGCTTGCCACCACATTCGTGAAGCCCCAGTCCATCTGGAAAGAATCCCCCGGCGGCGTCTCGTACCTGCGGCCGCGATTCCCCTGCGGTGCAACGACCTGTCTCTTGGGCGGCAGGAGGTCTTTGTGCCTTGCAGGCCGCCGGGATATCCGAGCTCTTTGAGGCGTTCGAGGATGACCGACGAATTGGAAACGCCCTTGCGCAGAAGGTCGTCCAAAGCGCCCGTGAATCCTGAAAGTACGGTCTTCTTCGCCTTGCGGCCCTTGTTCGCGTGCGGCTTGAACTCGAAGCCGTTCTTCTTGAGCCTGCGCAAGCGGCTGCGCGAAAGGCCCGTGCGGCGTTCCATCTCGGCGAGGTTGACAGCCTCAAGCAGTATAGCGCAAGAAGGACACGATTGGTGATTTTCATCCGACCAAGATTGGTCAATTTCGCCCGACACTCAGTGGCGTTTTTCGCCCGGCGCTAACATCGTGATGGCCGCGCTTCCGGCCTCCCCCGTCTTGGTATAGACGCTGGTACGCTGTGCTTTTCCTGCCATATCGGCAAACGTCAGAGCGCCGACCATGCTGTCTTTCGTCAGCAGCGTGACGGTGTCGCCTTTCTGGAGGAAAAGGGGTTCCGCAGAGTCCGCCAGCACCACATCCGAGGCGTCGATCTTCGTGTCTGCTGCGTTTGTCAGCATGAGCATCGGCGTGCCGTCCGTCTTCGTCGCGGAGGAGAGCGTGAATATGTACTTCACATCATCGACGTTCAGCACGAGGCTCTTGCCGTCGCTCCCGACCGTGGCCGTTGTCGCGATGGTGGCATCCCCCGTTTCGTTCGTATAGGTGTGCGTCAGCTCGTTCGTGCCCGTATATGTGAGCGTGCCCTTGTCCTTCTTCAGCAGGTAGACCTTGTCGCCCTTGTTGAGGGAAAGGATGTTGCCAGCAAGCGCCGTATCGTCGAGTTTCACATCCGCGCCGTCAATCCGCGTATCATCCGCGTTCGGCGAGGTGATGAACGTGTCGCCGTCCTTCATCGCAGCCGCGAGCTTGTACGTGTACGTCACGCCGTCGACGTTCAGCACGAGGCTCTTGCCGTCGCTCTGCACCGTGCCCGTCGTCTCGATGGTGGCCGTGCCATCGTCATTCGTGTAGGTATGCTTCAGCGCAGGCGCGTCGCCCGTCTCCGTATACGCGAGCGTGCCGTTGGACTTCTTCAGCAGGTAGACCTTGTCGCCCTTGCTGAGGGAAAGGACGTCGCTGTTCGTGGCATCGAGGTCGAGCTTCACATCCGCGCTGTCAATCTTCGTATCATCCGCATGCGGCGAAGCGATGAACGTGTCCCCATCCTTCGTCGCAGCCGTGAGCTTGTACGTGTACGTCACGCCGTCAACATTCAGCACGAGGTCGTTGCCGTCTGCCTGCACCGCAGCGTCTGTCACGATGGAGGCGTCGCCCGCCGCATTGGTATAGGTATACTCCCGCACAATCTTGCTGTCAGCATCATCATACGTGAGCGTGCCCTTGTCGTTCTTCAACAGGTAGACCTTGTCACCCTTGCTGAGGGCGAGGACGCTGCCATCCAGCGCCTCGTCGTTGAGCGTTATGTCCGCGCCGTCGATTTTTGTTTCGCCCGTGTTCTCAGAGGTGAGGAGCGCATCCTTGTTCCTGGCCCCAGCGGAGAGGTCGAACGTGTACGTCACACCGTCGATGTTCAATTTGAGCGCGTCGCCGTCCTGCGCCACCGTGCCCGTCGTCCGGACGGCCGCGGTACAGGCGTCCGTCTTGTTCGTGTACGTGCGGTCGAGCGTCTTCGTGCCGGTGTAGGCGAGCGTACCGGCGTTTTCTTTCTTGAGCAGGGTGACGGTCTCGCCTTTGTTCAGAGAAAGCATCTTGCTGGTATCGTCCTCGAATCCCAGCTCGCTGCCGTCGAGCTTCGTCTCGGCTGTATTCTCGGAGTCGAGATAGGTGTAGCCGTCCTGGATGTCGGGGTTCAGCTGGAAGAAGTATTTCACGCCGCCGACGTTCAGCACGAGGTCGTTGCCGCTCTGCTCCACCGTGGCCGACGTCGCGATGGAGGCCGTCTTTTCGCCATTCAGGTATTTATGGTTCAGGCCGACTTCCTTCGCGCTGTCATTCGTATACACGAGCTTGCCGGTGCCGTTCTTCAGCAGGTAGACCGTATCGCCGTTGTTGAGGGAAAGGATTTTGCCGACGGCCTTGTCGTTGACGATTACGTCGGCGGCATCAATCTTCGTCGTGCCCGTGTTCGTGGACGTGAGGTACACGTCCTTGTTCTTCGTGGCGGGAGTGCGTCAAACGTGTAGTTCTGCGTATCGACATTCAAGACAAGGTCATTGTCCTTTGCCTGCACTTTGGCGTGCGTCTTGACGGTGGCAGTTCCATCGGTATTGGTGTAAGTATGGTTCAGCGTTTGCGCATCGCCGTTCGTGCCGGTATACGAGAGTGCGCCGCCTGCCGTATTCTTCAGCAGATAGACGTTGTCGCCTTTGTTGAGGGATAGGAGCTTGCCCGCAAGGACGCCGTCCTTCAGCGTCACGTCATCGGAGCGGATGACTGTTTTCCCCGTATTCGTGGACGTGAGGAACGTATCTTTGTCCTTCGCGCCGCTAGAAAGGTCGAACGTATACTTCTGGTCATCGACATGCAAAACGAGGTCGTTGGCGTCCTGCTTCACGGAGCCCGTCGTCGCGACCGTGGCGGTGCCGGCATCGGTCGTGTTCGTATAGGTATGATCCAGCTTCGGCACGTTCGTGCCTTCCGTATACTTGAGCGTGCCGGTGCGGTCCTTCAGCAGATAGACGTTGTCGCCTTTGTTGAGGGAAAGGAGCTTGTCCGCAAGGGCGCTGTCGTCCAGCGTCACGTCGTCGGAATTGATCTTCGTCGCGCCCGTGTTCGTGGACGTGAGGAGCGTATCCTGATCTTTCGTGGCGGGGGAAATGCCAAAGGCATAGTGCTGCGCATCGATGTTCAGCACGAGATTTTTGCCGTCCTGCTGCACCTTGCCCGTCGTCGCGACCGTCGCGGTGCCGTTGTTCGCGTTGGTCGTGGTGTAGGTATGGTCGAACGTGCTGGTGCCTGTATACGCGAGCGTGCCGGCCTCGTCATTCAGCAGCGTGACGGTCTCGCCCTTGTTGAGCGAGAGCATTTTTTTGTCGTCGGCTTTGACATTCACTTCCTTGCCATCGATGGTCGTCGTGCCCGTGTTCGTGGACGTGAGGAAGGTATCCTTGTCCTTCGCATCAGGGGAAAGGTCGAACGTGTAGTTCTGCGTCTTGAGGTTCAAAACGGGCTTGTTGCCCTCCGACGTGACCGTGCCCGTCTTCGCGACGGTCGCGGTGCCGGCGTCGGTCGTGCTGGTGTAGGTGTGCGCATACTCCAGCGCGTCATCACCGTCCTCCAGCTTCGTGGTGGTCGTGCCCTCCGTTCCCAGCTGGTCGGCGTTATCAAGCATCTTCGTCACGGTCTTCTTCGCGGCTTCCGTCGTCGCGGAGGTATAGGTGCCCTCTTTCATGTTGGCCGCTTTCGCGATGTCTTCCATATCCTTCTTTGGAATCTTGAGCCCCGTCCGACCGACGATGCTGACCTGCTTGCCCGCGGTCTTTGCTGTGACGTTCGCATTCTTGATACCGGCTGCGGCGATCTGCGAATCGACTTGCAGCGTATCCGTTTTGATGTTCGCCGCGCTGCTGCCATCCTTCCCGTTCACGATCGCACCGTCGGCAAGAACGACGGTCGAAGCGTCGATCGTATCCACGTTCAGGTTTACCATCTTCGCGGTTGGTTGTTTTAAAACAGAAAGCGTGTCCGCTGTGATGGAGTCGGCTGTAATGGAACTTGCCGTGACCGTGTTTGCCTTGATGGACTTTGCCGTGACGTTGATTCCCACAACTTCATCCGCCGTGATGTTGCCTGCCGTCACGTTTCCCGTGGAACGGTAATCCGTTGCCCCCAAAATCACCTTGCCGGTTCCCGTCGCCTCGATGTCGCCAAACGTCCCTCCTGAAATCGTGGTCGTGTTGTCGCTAATCTCAAAAGCGCTTTGCAGATCTAATTTCGAAGGACCGTGGATCGTGACTTGCGCCGTCTTGACCGTGGCATTGGCATCAACATGCGCTCGAAGCCTACCATTACCACTTATGCTGGAGGCCTCGCTGACATCTACCGTGCCGCAGAGCATACAACCGCCGATCTCGGAGAGCTTCGTGCCATCCGTGCCCGTGATAATGTGCACGAAAATCGTCCCTTCATCACTATCAAGCCATCTACCAAAATCAATCGTTGCGTCTGCCGTACTGTCCGCCGCCAGCTTGACAGTAGCGGCCTCACCACTAAAAGAGGCGCCACCGCCGCTCAATTTCGCCGTGAAGCCGGCTGGGGCAATATTATTTTTCCAGAGGAATGTCGTGTTCTCGTAAATCGTTACGTCTTTGAAACCCCTGCTACTCGTTGTCACGGCGATGGATCCGTTCGTTCCGTCTCCTGAGGACGGCGTATAGGAAAGCGTTACATCCGCATTCGTCGTGAACGCAGCAAGCTCCGTGTCGCCGTTCATAACTTTGACCGTTTGATTGCTTCCGTAAGATTTCGTTGCGTTCTCCCATGTAGAAACATCGGTCACCTCCTCCGCATGCGCGACGCTCGCGCCGATCTCCACGCCGAGGACATCTGCCCGCCACGGGGGGCAAAGCCGAACGCCACCGTCATGCCGAGCGTCCCGGCGACGAGCAACGACAAGCGGCGGTTCTCCTTCCGGGTCATCCGCATTTTCATAATCATCCACTCCCTTGTTCTATGCCTCCCCCTCTGAGGACAATGTCATTAAGTTAGCGAAAATCCAGTAAATCCAGGCCCCCTCCCTCGATGAGGGAGGCAAAAAATTGTGTGTTTCCGCTCTTAACTTAATGACATTGCCTCTGGGGGAGGCTTCCCTAGCAGCAGTTCCTTCTTATTCGCCACTACCATACCATAAAATCCATCGCGAGTGGGGGAATGTGGCACGAAATGCACTTTCGTGGCACGAAATGCAGAAAACAAGAAAACGGACGAATTTCCGCATCAGAAATTCGTCCGTTTTCGTCGTATTCTGTTTTCTTACAGCAGCGCCAGCAACGCTCCAAAATAGGCAAGTGCATTTTGCATCTTGAAAGCCCCTATCAGTTCTGATATAATGAAAGCAAGAAAGAAGCCGACGGGTCAGAGCGCCAGCTTCTTCCGATTCGTTCAATGATCACGGCTTGAGGAGAAGCGCTTTTCTCTGTATGCGGCTTACATCCTTAGTGGTTGAGGATCGTTGCAACAAGCGTCGCGAACGCTATCACGAGGGACAGCTTTTCGTAAAGCGTCATTACACATCACCCCTTCCTTTTCGGAAGGAAGTCGGCTCCGTCGGCACTTCTATGGTATCACGGAGCCCTTGGAAATTCAAGCCTGCCTGCTTTCGGCAGGCTTTTTCTTTTATAACTTCGATGCATGATAGCCGAATTCTATCTACTATTATCACTTGGTCTCAAAAATTCTTTCAGAAGCCGTCAAATCCCATTGACAAGCGCCATAGAGGGTGCTAGGATGAAAGGCGAAAGAGATTTTTTTCACATAACCATAACAGGGGGTTATCAAACACAATGAACAACAGAAGAAAGATCGTCGTCATCGGCGCCAGCAATGTCGGCTCCGCCGTCGCCAACAAGATTGCGGACTTCCAGCTCGCTACGGAAGTCGCTCTCATCGACCTCAACGAGGACAAGGCGTGGGGCGAGGCTGTCGACTCCAGCCATGCGACGAGCTGCGTCTACAGCACGAACATCAAGTTCCATCTCGGCGACTATGATGACTGCAAAGACGCAAACATCATCGTCATCACGGCTGGCCCGTCCATCCGCCCGGGCGAGACGCCGGACCGCCTGAAGCTCGCTGGCACGAACTCGAAAATCATGGCTTCCGTCATGGGCGAGATCGTCAAGCGCACGAAAGAGGCCATGATCATCGCGATCACGAACCCGCTCGATGTGGCGACGTATGTTCTTTCCACGCAGTTCGATTATCCCCGCAACCTCATCCTCGGCACGGGCACGATGCTCGAGACGTATCGTTTCCGCCGCATCCTCGCGAACAAGTACCAGGTGGATCCGAAGAACATCAGCGGCTTCGTCCTCGGCGAGCACGGCAACTCCGCGTTCGTCGCATGGTCGACGACGGCTTGCGCCGGCTTCCCGATCGATGACCTCGACGAGTATTTCCATCACACGGAAAAACTCAGCCACAAGGCCGTCGAAGACGAGCTCGTGCAGGTCGCTTACGACGTCATCAACCGCAAGGGCTTCACGAACACGGGCATCGCGATGGCAGCTTGCCGCTTCATCAAGTCCGTGCTCTACGATGAGCACACGATCCTCCCGTGCTCCGCGGTCCTCGATGGCGAGTATGGCCTCCACGATGTCGCGCTCTCCATCCCTCGCATGATCTGCGCGGATGGCGTCATGCGTTCGTTCGAAATCCATCTGACGGACGACGAGCTCGAAAAGCTCCATGCAGCCGCAAAGAGCGTCCGCTCCGCACTCGATGGCGCCGGCATCAAATAAGATTGCCTGACAACGGAATCCATACAAAAAGGACTGTTGCTGACCGCAACAGTCCTTTTTGCATGCTTTGAATTTCAGATGACCCAGTTGTTCGGCGTGACGGTCGCGTCGAGGAGCGTCGCGTGGAGAATGGTGTTTGCGATGGCGGCGGCATCGTTTGATGCGGTTGGCGCGAGGTCACTCCATGCTTTCGCCTGCGGGAGCGCGGCGACGTTGCCTGCGGCGGCTTCATCCTTTGCGATGACGAGCACGATGAGGCCGGCGTCGAGGAGGTGCTGCGTCGTGGCGGCGGCGTCTTCGCCGGGCTGCGGCGTGTAGAGATACGTATGGCGGCCGCTGCGGACGAGGGTGTATTCGGCCTCGGCGATGGCCGCGGGTTTCGTGCCGTCGCTCGGTGAAAAGACGACGGCGAGCGGCGTCTGCCAGTTCAGTGCGCTGCGCATGGCGGGCGTCGCCGTGAAGCGTGCCTCGTCGCCCGCACCGATCGTGCGCACGACGCCGGCGGCCGCCGTGCTGTTCGTGATGCGGTCGATGAGGATGAGCTCGCCCTGCGTGCGGTGCGCGGCGAACGGCGCGAGCACGATGGGCTCCGTCACGGCGATGCTGGCGAGCGCGATCTCGTTCTTGCGCAGCGTCGTCGCGGGCTCGTGCTCCCCCGTGTTGATGTCGATTTTATATTCGATCTTCGAGAGGATGCCCGGAATCTGGCGCGTGCCGAGCTTGATCAGGAAGTTCTTGCCGACCGTGAGCTCGGCGTCGTCCATCCAGAGGATTTCGGCCTGGAATGCATCAGCGAGTTCGAGGCCGCTATCTTTCTCGAGCACGCTGCCGCGCGAGACGTCAACTTCGCGGTTCAGCTGGAGCGTGACGGGCTGGCCGGTAAAAGCACTCTGCGCGTCGTGATCGGCGACGAGGATGCTCCTGACCTCGGCCGTCTCGCCGCTCGGCAGCACGCGCACGGTGTCGCCGACCGCGACGCTGCCGCTCTCGACCTGCCCCTGAAAGCCGCGGAACGTATGGTTCGGACGGCAGACGCGCTGCACGGGCAGGTAGAAGCCCTGTTCGACAGCGGCATCCGCTGTCACATCGACCTGCTCGAGATACGGCAGCAGCGCCTCGCCCTTGTACCACGTCATGTTCGCGGATCTCTTCGTGACGTTGTCGCCCTCGGTCGCAGAAACGGGGATGATGACGACGTTCTCGAGATGGAGCTCCGCCCCGAGCTCGCCAATCTGCGCGGCGATTTCCGTGAATCGCTGTTCGTCGTAGCCGATGAGGTCCATCTTGTTGACGGCAAAGACGAAGTACCGGATGCCCATGAGCGCGCAGATGCGGGCATGCCGCCGCGTCTGCGTCAGCACGCCCTGCTTTGCATCGACGAGGATGATGGCAAGGTCGGCGAACGACGCGCCGCAAGCCATGTTGCGCGTGTATTCCTCATGGCCCGGCGTGTCGGCGCAGATGAAGCTGCGGTTGTCCGTCGTGAAATAGCGGTAGGCCACGTCAATCGTGATGCCCTGCTCGCGCTCGGCCAGCAGACCGTCCAAGAGCAGCGAGTAATCGATGGCGCCGCCTCGGCTGCCAACTTTGGAATCGAGCAGCAGCGCTTCCTTCTGGTCGGCATAGAGAAGCTTCGCATCGTAGAGCAGGTGACCGATCAGCGTGGACTTGCCGTCATCGACGCTGCCGCAGGTAATGAATTTCAAGAGATCGTTCATCAGAAATAGCCCTCCCGTTTGCGTTTCTCCATGCTGCCCGCACCGCCGTCATGGTCGATGACGCGGCTCGTGCGCTCCGATTCGACGGCACCGAGCGTCTCCTGCACGATGGCGTCGAGCGTGTCGGCCGTCGATTCGACGCCGCCCGTCAGCGGATAGCAGCCGAGCGTGCGGAAACGGATGACCTTGTGCTGGATGTCCTCGGGCTTCAGGTGGAGTTTCTGCACGATGCGGTCGTCATCGACCATGATGATGTTGCCGCCCTGCACGATGCATGGGCGTTCTTTCGCAAAATAGAGCGAGACGATTTCGAGGTTCTCGCGGCGGATGTACTGCCAGATGTCTTTCTCCGTCCAGTTTGAGAGCGGGAACACGCGGATGCTTTCGCCCTTGTGAATCTGCGCGTTGTAGAGCTTCCAGAGCTCGGGGCGCTGGTTCTTCGGGTCCCAGGCCTGCGCAGCGTTGCGGAACGAGAAGATGCGCTCTTTTGCGCGCGATTTTTCCTCGTCGCGCCGCCCGCCGCCGAACGCCGCCGTGAAGCCGTATTTCGTCAGCGCCTGCTTGAGCGCCTGCGTCTTCATGATGTCCGTGTACGACGCGCCGTGGTCGAACGGGTTGATGCCGGCCCGGATGCCCTCTTCGTTCTTGTACTCGATCATGTCGAGGCCGTATTTCTTCGCCTGCGCGTCGCGGAACGCGATCATCTCGTGGAACTTCCACGTCGTATTGACATGCAGGAACGGGAATGGCGGCTTCTCGGGATAAAACGCCTTGAGCGCGAGGTGCATCATGACCGTGCTGTCCTTGCCGATGGAGTAGAGCATGACCGGCTTCTCGCATTCGGCCGCGACTTCGCGGATGATGTAGATGGCCTCGGCTTCGAGCGCGTCGAGGTGCGATAATTTTCCCATGGGACTTCTTCCTTTCAAAGGCGAACGCCGTTCAATAGGCGTTCGCCTGTTTTTTATTGACCACGATGCGCTGTTCCGCGCCGTCCGCGAGCTTCAGCACCCAGGAAAGCGTGTCGGCGCTGTCCTGCGCATAAAGCCTGCCGCCCGCGCCGCCGAGCTCAGCCTCTAGCGTGAAGAAGATCGCGTTCTTCGGGCACTCCTTCACGCACGCCGTGCAGCCCCAGCAGTCACGCCGGTCGCGGATGGCGGCTTTTCCGGCCTGCAGGAACAGCAGGTTCCCCGGGCAGACGTCCGCGCAGCGGCCGCAGCCGATGCAGGTCGAAGTTTCGATACGGATACTCATGTTTCCACCTCGGTAGTATGAACAAATCCGAAAGCAAATCTATTCCAGCCTCCCTCTAGAGGGAGGGGGACCGCGAAGCGGTGGTGGGAGTAGTAAGATGCTGTAGCCGCACGAGCAGGCTGTCGTTGCTAAAGTCCTTTAGCAACATGACGCATGCTTGTTTGTCTCCAGCACCCAACTACTCCCCCAGTCAGCTTCGCTGACAGCCCCCTCTAGAGGGGGCCTGGCTCTTAACTTAATGACATTGCCCTCTGAGAGGGAGGCAACTGTACGAGGTCGCGCAGGATCATCTTAACTTTTCCGTCAATCAACCGCGAGTTGACGTATTTCGCAAATGCCGGATTTTTCTCGGGATAGTCGAGGTTTTCTGCGAAGCTGTGCCAACGTGTTTCCTTCCGGGCTTTGAGGTGCTCGATGAGGACTTTGCAGACGAGCAGGCGCTCCTGGAGTTCGAAAATCTTCAGCAGGCCGTAGGCGTCGTCGGCACGCAGGTCACCCGAGAGGCGCGTGATGCGCTCGATATGCTTCGCGGCGAGCGCGAGCTGGCGTTCGGTGTAGCGGTACGATGTGGAAATTCCGCCCGCGTATTCGTCCATCGTCTGCTGCATGGCTTCTTCGAGTGCATCGACCGTGAAGAGCGGCGGCTCGTCTGGCGGCGCGAGCAGGTCTGCCACGCGTGCGGCAATCTCGTCTGGCGTCTGCACGGGTGCAGATGATGAAGTCTGCGCATTTCCTGCGGGATTCGCCGCTGTTGCGTTCATGCACGGCTCCGCCTCTGCCTTTGCGCGTTCTACATGCTTTGCCGCGCCCCGGGCCGCGATCTTTCCTTCGACGAATGCGCCTGTCACGTATTTCTGCGGGCAGCCTCCGGCCACATCGCCTGCCGCGAAGAGGCCGGGCACGGTCGTCTGGCGGTCGCCATCGACCCAGTAGCCGCTCGCCGTATGGCCGCCGACGACGTAGGGCTCCGTGCCCTCGACTTCGACATCCGCCGTGCGCGGGCCGAGGCCTGTCTCGCGCCACTTCATCGTCTGCGCGGGCGCCATGTTGAGATAGGCTTTTTCAAGAGACGTTTCCGCTTCCTCGGAAATGCCCCGCGTCTCGAGATAGCATGGTCCGCGCCCTGCAAGGTTCTCGCTGACGACGGCATAGAGGCGTTCCGATGTCGTGTTGCCGTACTTGGCCTGATATTTCTCGCCACGCGCATTGACCTGCGGCGCGCCGACGCCCTGCGCGAGCGTACCGGTCGGGGCGATCGTATCCTTGCAGCGCAGTGCGATGAAGCGCATTTCAAAGCTCGTCATCTCGGCACCCGCGCGAAGCCCCATCGCATAGCCCGCGCCCGTATTGAACGGCGGATACCACATCGTATGACGCGCCTCGCCCGGATGGTTCGGACGGTAAAGCCCCGCCGCGCCGCCCGTCGCGCAGATGACGGCGCGGGCGCGGACATAGACGACCGCTTCCTCGCGGAGCGCCACGCCCCAGGCACCCGCCGCATGGCCGTCTACGTCTTTGAGCAGGTCAACGACATCGACATGCTCGAGGACTTCGACGTTTTTTGCGGCCTTCACGGCTTTCGCGAGAATCGGCTTGATGTTTTCGCCATTGATCTTGAGATTGCGCCAGCCGCGCGAGACATAATTGCCGTCTTTGTCTTTGAGGATGACGAGACCAAGATTCTCAATGTCCCGCGTGACCTCATTGAGTCCTTCGCTCATCTGCAGCAGCAGGTCTTCGCGCACGATGCCGTCAGCGTCTTTCGATGCATAATCGACATAATCCTTCGGCACATGGCCTGGCGTGATGTAGGCGTTGAGCGCGTTGACGCCGGCCGCGAGGCAGCCGCTGCGCTTGAGTCCGGCCTTTTCGAGCAGAACGACGGAAAGGTCGGGGCTCTCTTTCGCGAGCGTGAGCGCCGCAAAACACCCCGCCGCGCCGCCGCCGATGATCAAGATGTCGGCGCGCTTCTCGATGGTTTTCAATGGTATCACCTCAAAGGAACTTTTAGGCCAGGCCCCCTCTAGAGGGGGCTGTCAGCGTAGCTGACTGGGGGAGTAGTTGGGTGCTGGAGACAAACAAGTATGCAAAAGGCTGCTAAAGTACTTTAGCAACGTATGTATTCTTGTCAGGCTTCAACATCCTACTACTCCTTCCACCGCTTCGCGGTCCCCCTCCCTCTAGAGGGAGGCTGAAGTTTGAATAACTTCGCGCTTAACTTAACGACATTGCCCTCAATGAGGGGGGCTGGACGTCTCTCAAATAATGACAGAGTCTACCTGTTTCGCTCGATTCTCGAGAATCTCGGTCTTCCCGCCGGCGAAGCTGTAGATGCGATGGATGAAGACTTTTGCCGTATCTCCTTCGTGGAGCGGCGGCTTTTCGAGGCTGCGCGTGCCTTTGAGCAGCTGCCCTTTGACTTCGACGTCGACCTCGGCGCTGTTGCCGCGGAAATAGACGCCGCGCACCGTGCCCGTTTCCGACGCGAGCGGCATGCGCATCTCGCTGTCATCTGCGCCGATTTCGAGGAACTCCGGCCGGATGATGCCCTCATGTTCCACCGCTCCCGTCGTCGTTCCATTTTCAAAGCCTTTGAAAATCGTGAAGTCCGGCACATGGACAGCCTCGCCGATGAAATCGGCGACGAACGGCGTGCGCGGCTGCTGGTAGATTTCGACGGGCGTGCCCGTCTGCTCGATGTGGCCGCGGTTCACGATGACGATGTCATCCGCGACCTCGACGGCTTCGTCCTGGTCGTGCGTGACGAAGATGCTCGTGATGCCGAGCTTGTGGATGGCCTTGCGCAGCCAGCCGCGCAGTTCCTTGCGGACTTTCGCATCGATGGCCGCGAATGGCTCGTCGAGCAGCAGCAGCTCCGGCTCGGGCGCGAGGGCGCGGGCGAACGCCACGCGCTGGCGCTGGCCGCCCGAAAGCTGCATCGGATAGCGGTGGCCGAAATCCTTGAGCCCGACGAGCTCTGTGAGCGCATCGACGCGCTCCTTGATTTTCTTCTTCGGCGTCTTCTGGATCGTGAGGCCGAACGCGATGTTTTCGCGCACGGTCATGTAGCGGAACAGCGCGTAGTTCTGGAACACGAAGCCAATGCCGCGCTTGCCGGGCTCGATGTCGTTGACGCGCTGGCCGCCGATGTAGATGTCGCCGCTGTCCGGCGTCTCGAGGCCCGCAATCATGCGCAGGATCGTCGTCTTGCCCGAGCCTGACGGGCCTAAGAGGCCGATGATGCGGCCTTTCTCGATCGTGAGGTTCACGTCATTCGACGCCTTGAAACCGCCGAACGTCTTCTGGATATGCTGGAGATGGACTTCAGCCGTCATGGGAATCCCCCCCCCTTTAGCGCTTAGCGCGTCCTTCCGCGAGATTGCGCAGCACGAGAATCAGGACGGCCAGAATCACGAGGATGGACGCGACGGCGAATGCCGCCGTGAAATTGTATTCGTTGTAAAGAATCTCGATGTGGAGCGGCAGCGTGTTCGTCTTGCCGCGGACGTGGCCCGAAACGACGGACACGGCACCGAACTCGCCCATGGCGCGTGCCGTACAGAGGATGACGCCATAGACGAGCGCCCATTTGATGTTCGGCAGCGTGACATAGCGGAAAATCTGCCAGCCGCTCGCGCCGAACGTCGCGGCGGCCTCTTCCTCATCGCGGCCCTGCGCCTCCATGACAGGCACGAGCTCGCGCGTGATGAACGGGAATGTCACGAACACTGTCGCGAGGATGATGCCCGGCACGGCGAAGACGATCGCGATGTGCTCGGCGCGCAGGAACGGGTAGAGCGGGCTCATGCGGCCGAACAGCATAACGAAGAACAGGCCGGCGACGACAGGAGAAATCGCAAACGGCAGGTCGATCATCGAACCGATCAGCGACTTGCCGCGAAACGAGAATTTCGTCAGCAGGAATGCCGAGGCGAGGCCGAAGACCGTGTTGCTGATGACGGCGAGCACCGTCGCTTCGAGCGTCAGATAGAGCGCCTTGACGGCAACCGGCTCCGTAATCGCCCTGAGATACATCTGCCATCCTTTCGCCAGCGCCTCGCTCGCGACGAGCACGAGCGGCAGCACGAGCATGACGAGCAAAAAGAGTGCCGCAATCCCGATAAGCGCCCAGCCGAGCGCGCCTTTTTCCTTTTTCATCCTCACACCCCCTGCTGTTTCACGCGATAGCGCTGGTAGCCGTTCAGCGCGAGCAGGATGAGGAACGACAGCGCCATCATGACGATGGCAATCGCCGCTGCCGCCTGATAGTCAAACTGCTCGAGCTTTGCCATGATGAGGAGCGGCGCAATCTCCGTCTCATAGGGCAGATTGCCCGCGATGAAGACGACGCTGCCGTACTCGCCGATGCCGCGCGCAAACGCGAGCGCAAATCCCGTCAGGAGCGGCGACAGAAGTTCGGGGAACACGACGCGGCGGAATGTCTGCCACGGCGTCGCACCAAACATCGTCGCTGCCTCCTCGAGGCTCGGATCGAGATCGCGCAGCACAGGCTGCACGCTCCGCGCGACGAACGGGATGCCAACGAAGACGAGCGCGATCGTGATGCCGACGACCGAGAACGCCGACGGCACGCCCGCCGCATAGAAGAACCGGCCGAGCCAGCCATTTTCCGCATAGAGCGTCGTCAGCGCGATGCCCGCGACGGCCGTCGGCAGCGCAAACGGCAGGTCGATGAGGCCGTCGAGGATACGCTTGCCTGGGAACTCGTAGCGCACGAGCACCCAGGCCAGCAGCAGGCCGAACACCGCATTGATGATGGCCGCCGCGAGCGACGTGCCAAAGCTCACCTCATAGGCATGAAACACGCGCGCATCACAGACGACGTCGAGGAACTTCGCCATCCCCATGCCGCTCGAATAGAGCAGGAACGCCGCGAGCGGCAGCAGAAGGATAAGGGAAAGGTAGAAAAATGTAATCCCAAGGGTAAAATGGAATCCTGGGATGACATGCCGTTTGAATCGCATCTAATCACCTTTCTATCGCACCCGCGGAAGTAACGACATACTGTCCGTTACATTCTGCAAGGGACTCCCACCACCGCTTCGCGGTCCCCCTCCCTCTGAGAGGGAGGCTTTGGGGTTAGTGCTTCTCATAAATCTGGTCGAACGTGCCGCCATCGGCGAAATGATCTTTCTGCGCCTTCTGCCAGCCGCCGAACGCTTCGTCAATTGTCACGAGCGTCAGCTTCGGGAACTGATTGGCATATTTTGCGGCGATTTCTTCATCGCGCGGACGGTAGAAGTGCTTGGCCGCGATCTCCTGTCCTTCCTTCGAGTAGAGATACTTGATGTAGGCTTCGGCGACCTTGCGCGTGCCTTTCTGGTCGACGACCTCGTCGACGACGGCGACGGACGGCTCGGCGAGGATGCTGGAGGGCGGCACGACGATTTCATATTTGTCGGGGTCTTCCTGCACGGAGAGCAGCGCCTCGTTCTCCCAGGCGACGAGCACATCGCCCTGGCCGCGCTGGACGAACGACGTCGTCGCGCCGCGCGCGCCGGAGTCGAGCGCAACGACGCGCTGGAACAGCTTCTTGATGAAGCCCTTGACCTCTGCAGTATCGCCATTGTATTTCTTTTCCGCATATGCCCAGGCCGCGAGGTAGTTCCAGCGCGCGCCGCCCGAGGTCTTCGGGTTCGGCGTGACGACCTGCACGTCATCGCGCGTCAGGTCGTCCCAGTCGTGGATGTTCTTCGGGTTGCCCTTGCGCACGAGGAACACGATGGTCGATGTGTACGGCGCGGAGTTGTTCGGGAACTTCTTGATCCAGTCCTTGTCGATGAGCCCCGTCGCTGCGATTTCATCCACGTCATACGCGAGCGCCAGCGTCACGACATCAGCTTCGAGCCCTTCGCGCACGGAGCG
>ONJV01000010.1 GCA_900318215.1 uncultured Veillonellaceae bacterium | reverse complement strand
ATCGGGTTGCCTTCGAGGATGCCCGTGCGTGCATGGGGACTGTTGATGAATTCCGAGCAGTGGTTCGCGAGGACGGTCACTTTGCTCGCGATGCCGGGCAGCACGGACTTGCGGCCGCCGGACATGCCCGCGAAGAAATGCGGCTCGATGAAGCCTTCGGCGACGAGCAGGTCGGTCTCGACCGCATAACGGTTGACACGACATTCGCCGCCCGAGGGCAGCGTGCCGATGCTGACCATGTCCTCGTCCTTGCGGCTGTTGTGGATGACGAAATGTTCATGGTCGGCGATTTCCGCGCCGTACTTCGCAACGAGTTCGTCATGCGTCGTCGGGCGGTGCATGCCGGTCGCGATGAGAATCGTGATGTCAATGTCGGGACTGCCTTTGCGGAGCTCGGCAAGGAGCTGCGGCATGATGACGTGGCTCGGGACGGGGCGCGTGTGGTCGCTGGAGATGATCGTGCAGGTCTTCTTGCCTTTTGCGAGCTCGTTGAGGCGCGGACTGCCGATCGGGTGGGCGAGCGCCTCGGCGACGAGCTCTTCCTCGGACGCTTTCGCGGTGTACTCGTGCGCATGGGAGACGAGGACGCCGGCGACATCTTCCTCAGGCAGCGAGAATGTGACCTTTTCTTTGCCGAACGGGACGGAGAATGACTTCATCACAGTTTTCCTCCACCCGTCTCAGCGGTAACAGCCGTGATGATGCCCGCGGCCGCCGTTATAATAGCAGTCGCCATCGCACTCGCCAGAGTATGGGCAGTCGTTCTGGTAGCGGCAGACAGGAGCATATTCCTCGGCGGGCTTCTGCTGGGCGGCGAGCACGGGCAGGGCCATCAGCATGCAGAGAATCACGAGCGTTGAAATTTTAATGAACATGATAGGCACCTCGTTTCAAATTGTTTTTCTTTATTATACCAGAAGTTCTAGAAAAAAGCGAGGGAAATCAGGACGAAAATGAATCTTTCTTGACGAATAGGGATGGCTCTGCTAAATTGAATGAAGAAAGAAGGGGACGGGAACGTGAAATTCGGAGAATTCATGGTGCAGCTCAAGAAAGGTGTGCCGCATGTGCTGCTGCTCGCGGGCGAGGAGCGCTACTACATCGACCGCGCGCTCGAGGCCGTGCTCGCGCGCCTTTTCCCTGACGGCGGGCAGCGGGACGGCCTGACGAAGCTGACGGGCGACGTCGATGGCGACCAGCTCATCGGGCTCCTCGAGACCGTGCCGTTCCTGATTCCACAGAATGTCGTCGTCGTCGAGGACACGACGTTGTTCCGCACGTCGAAGAAGAGCGCGGAGGCGGGCGGCGATGGAGGCGCAGGAGCCGAGGCAGCAGAGGCTGCAGGCGGCACGAAGCGCGGCAAGGGCGCGAAGTCATCCGCCGACAAGAAGCTCGAACGGCTGCAGGCCGAGCTCCTCGCGATGCCGGATTTTTCATACGTCATCTTCGTCATGGGCGAGAAGCCGGACAAGCGCAAGAAGCTCACGAAGACGGTCGAGAAGGCGGGGCTCGTGCTCGAGGCCGAGCCCGTGCGCGCCTGGAACATCAACGACTGGCTGCAGGGAAAGCTCCAGTCCATGAACAAGGACCTTGACCGTGACGCCTACGAATATTTCGTCAATGCCGTCTCGATGATGCAGCAGATTTCGCTGTCGTATCTCGACTCGGAGTTTGACAAGATTGCGCTGTTCTCGAAGGCGCGGCGCATCACGAAGCAGGAACTCATCGAAGTCTTCGCAGGGCTGCCGGAGGTCTCGGTCTTCGCGCTCATGGACGCCATCAGCGCGAAGGATGCGAAGAAGGCACTGGCGCTCCTCACGCGGCAGCTGGCCGACGGAACGTATTTCACGGTGCTTCTCGTGCTGCTGGCACGCCATGTGCGCCAGCTCTGGCAGGTGCGCTTGCTGATGGCGGACGGTGTGCGCGGCAAGGCGCTCGCAAAACCGCTCGGCCTCCATCCGTTCATCGCGGAAAAGCTCGGGCGCTCGGCTGCGCGTTTTTCGGACGCGCAGCTGCGGCAGTCGTTCCTCGACATCGCGGATGCCGACTATGCGATGAAGACGGGGCGCGGCGGCAACGAACTCCTGGAGCATATCGTCATCGAGCTCTGTGCGTGAAAAGGTTTACAAAGCTGTAATCCCGAAGTGCTAAGATGAACGTCGTTCCATGAAATTTTGGATGTTGGGAAAAGGGGATTTCAGATATGAAGGTCTTGGTGACAGGCGGCGCGGGCTTCATCGGCTCGCATCTCGTGCGGCTCTTGCAGGCGGAGGGTGAGCAGGTCGCTGTCGTGGACAATTTCACGACGGGACTGCGCGAAAACCTTCCGGCAGGCACGGAGATTCACGAATGTGACGTGACGGGCGAAGCGCTCGGGGACATCTTTGCAGAGGGCCATTTCGACGCCGTCGTGCACCTCGCGGGGCAGACGACCGTCCATGTCTCGATGGCCGATCCGGAGCTCGATGGCACGCAGAACGTCGTCGGCTCCATCCATGTGCTCGAGCAGGCGCGGAAATACGGCGTCCAGCGCGTGATCTTTGCTTCGACGGCTGCGAGCTATGGCGATGTGCCGGAGGATCATCTGCCGATTGATGAGTTCGAGCCGCTCGCGCCGCTGTCGTTCTATGGCCTGTCGAAAGTGACAGTCGAGCATTATCTCGATCTTTATCACAAGGCCTACGGTCTTGACTATGTCGTGCTGCGCTTCGCGAATGTTTATGGCGAGCGGCAGGGCGACGACGGCGAGGGCGGCGTCATCAGCATCTTCGCGCGCCGCATCGCCGAAGGGAAGACCATCACGATCTATGGCGACGGTCATCAGACGCGCGACTTCATCTACGCGGGCGACATCGCGCGCGGCATCGATGCGGCACTCCGTACGGAGCACACGAACCGCGCCTACAACCTCTCGACGCAGACGGAGACGAGCCTCAAAGAGCTCGTCTCCGTGCTCAGCAAGGTCGCAGGGAAGACGATCACGCCGGACTTCGCCGAGGCACGCAAGGGCGACATCTACCAATCGCTCCTCGCGAATGGCCGCGCGCGCCGCTCGCTCGGCTGGGCGCCGCAGACGAGCCTCGAAGAGGGCTTGCGGCGGACATATGAATATTTCCTTCACAAGTGAGAGGTTACGTTGCGAATTGCAAAGCAGGGGCCAGCATCCCGATGTGGATGCTGGCCCCTGCTTGTTTTGTTCTTTCTTACACGAGTTCTTACACGAGCCCCTGCGCCATCATGACTTCTGCGACATTCGAGAATGCCGTGATGTTTGCGCCGGCAACGAGATCGTCCGGATCTGCATATGCCTCGGCATTCTTTTTCGCCTGCGTGTAGATGTTCTTCATGATGCCCTTGAGACGCTCGTCGACTTCCTCGAACGTCCACTGCAGGCGCTCGGAGTTCTGCGCCATTTCGAGCGCCGAGACGGCGACGCCGCCGGCATTTGCAGCTTTCGCCGGGGCGAAGAGCACTTTGTGTTCCTGGAAATAGGCGATGGCGTCGAGCGTGGACGGCATGTTCGCGCCTTCGCCGACGGCTGTGACGCCATTGGCCACGAGCGTTTTCGCGCTCTCGAGGTCGATTTCGCGCTGCGTTGCACAGGGAAGCGCGATGTCGCATGCGACCGTCCAGACGCCCTTGCAGCCTTCGTGATACTCTGCCTGCGGATGCGTTTCGACGTATTCCTTGATGCGCCCGCGGCGGACTTGCTTGATCTCCTTGACGGCGTCGAGGTCGATGCCGTTGGGATCATAGACATATCCATTCGAATCGGAGCACGTCACGACCTTTGCGCCGAATGCCTGCGCTTTCTCGATTGCGTACTGGGCGACGTTGCCCGCGCCGGAGACGACGACGACCTTGTCCTTGAGGTCGATGCCCTTCGCGTCGAGCATGTTTTTGACGAAATAGAGGAGGCCGTAGCCCGTCGCTTCCGTGCGTGCCAGCGAGCCCCAATAGTCGATGCGCTTGCCCGTGAGGACGCCAGCATCATAGCGGTCGCGGATGCGCTTGTACTGGCCGAACAAGTAGCCGATCTCGCGGCCGCCGACGCCGATGTCGCCGGCCGGGACATCGACATCCGGGCCGATGTGGCGATAGAGTTCCGTCATGAAGCTCTGGCAGAAACGCATGACTTCGGCATCGGACTTTCCATGCGGGTCAAAATCCGATCCGCCCTTGGCACCGCCGATCGGGAGCCCCGTCAAGGCGTTCTTGAAGACCTGCTCGAAGGCGAGGAACTTCAGGATGTCGAGGCAGACGCTCGGATGGAAGCGCAGTCCGCCTTTGTACGGGCCGAGGGCGCTGTTCATCTGCACGCGGAAACCGCGGTTTACCTGGACTTCGCCCTTGTCATCCTGCCAGACGACGCGGAACGATACGACGCGTTCTGGCTCCACGAGGCGCTCGAGCAGCTTCTGCTGTTCATATTCCGGGTGCTCGTCCAGGACAGGGGCGATGGTTTTGAGGACTTCGGTGACCGTGTCTTTGAACTGCTTCTGATCCGGGTCGCGCTGCGCGACGAGATCGAGGATGCGTTCGACATAAGCATTGCTGTTTGACAAAGAGATGCACTTCCTTTCTTTATTTGATTAAAGTATACAGTATCGGTGTATTCTTGTAAAGCAAAATTTGGTGGGTTTGCATTTTTCAGACAGATTTCTTCTTTGGAAAAATCCAATACATCATGCTGCACGCTTCAAACAGGAAAATCTGGAGGAGGTGTCGAACTACGAAAACAGGTACATAGAAAGGAGGAAGTGCTAAGTAACTAAAATCATAGACAACCAATGAAAAATATGCCATAATGTGTTTATGGAGGATTTGCGACCATGAACACATCGAATATCAAAAACTATAAGCCCAAGGATTTTGCGGAACTTCTCGGGGTAAGCGTCAAAACGTTGCAACGGTGGGACAGAGAAGACATTTTGAAAGCCTATCGATCGCCGACAAACCGAAGATATTACACGTACGACCAATACGTGAAATTCAAAGGCGGAGCCTTGGACGATGGGCGCAAAACCGTCATCTATGCCCGCGTCTCCACAAGGAACCAGAAAGACGATCTTACAAGTCAGGTGAAATTCTTGCTGGATTACTGCAACGCCAAGGGCATCATTGTTGACGAATGCATCGAAGATTTCGGAAGCGGGCTCAATTACAACCGGAAGAAATGGAACCGTCTCTTGGAAGACGTGATGGCACAAAAAGTCAAGACCATCATCGTCACGCACAAAGATCGTTTCCTCCGCTTCGGCTTCGACTGGTTCGAGCGCTTCTGCTTGAAATACGGCACGCGCATCCTCATCGTCAAAAACGAAACCCTCTCGCCGCACGAAGAACTCGTGCAAGACATCATATCCATCCTCCATGTATTCAGCTGTCGTCTCTATGGACTGCGCAAATACAAGAAAGAAATCAAGGAGGAATACCCGGATGTTAAAGAGTTACAAGACGGAGATCCTTCCGACGCGTGAGCAACGCGACAAGATCCGTCGTTCCCTCGGCATCTGCCGCTGGCTCTACAACGAATACATCGCGCGGAACAAGCGCCTTTATCATATGTACCAGCGCGGCTGCCTTGATGAGCGCCAGAAACATTTCCTCACGGCGATGGATTTTGACAAATTCGTGAACCACCATCTGAAAAATACGGACGAGCTTGCCTGGATCAACGAATGCGGTTCTAAGGCGCGGAAGAAAGCCATCACGAATGCGGAAACAGCGTTCCAGAAGTTCTTTCACGGCAAGGCAGGCTTTCCGAAATTCAAGAAGAAGAGCCGCCAGTCCGTCGGCATCTACTTCCCGAAGAACAACAAGGGGGACTGGACGATTGAACGGCATCGCATCCAGATTCCGACCATCGGCAAGGTGCGACTGAAAGAATTCGGCTACCTGCCTGCGGGAGCGATGGTGAAAAGCGGCGTTGTCTCACAGAAAGCTGACCGCTTTTACGTGTCCGTCGTCCTCAACATGCCGGCTCCGCAATATGCCAAGCCCAGAGGCGAACCGCTCGGCATCGACCTCGGCCTCAAGGATTTCGCCATTCTCAGCGATGGCACGAAATTCAAGAACATCAATAAAACAGTTGACGTCCGGCGACTGGAGAAAAAGTTACGGCGCGAGCAAAGGCGCCTGTCGAGGAAACTCGAATGCAAGAAAAAGAAAGGAAGTGACAAACCTGCTGCATTCTTTGCAAATATCTCAAAAAATGTGTTGAAGGTTCAGAAGCTGCACCACCGGCTGTTCTCCATCCGCACGAACTACACGAACCAAGTCATCCATGAAATCATGAAGCGAGAACCAAGCTTCATCACCATCGAAGACCTGAACGTGAGCGGCATGATGAAGAACAGGCATCTGGCGAAGGCGGTCGCGGCGTGCAAGTTCTACGAATTTCGCACGAAGCTCATGGCGAAATGCCATGAACGCGGCATCGAGCTCCGCATTGCTGACCGCTTTTACCCGAGCTCGAAAACGTGCCACAACTGCGGACACGTCAAGAGTGACTTGAAGCTGTCCGACAGAGTCTATATCTGTGAATGTGGGTATGTGGCCGACCGCGACCAGAATGCGGCGATGAACCTCCGGGATGCCAAAGAATACAAGATTGCCTAACAGCACAGGCACTTGTATATGTACCGATGGCTAAAAGAAAGTATAGGTTCAAGCCTGTGCTTAGTCGGGAATTTACGGCTATGGAGTGTGACAACAGACGCCAGTAGCCTGCGAGCAATCGCGGCGAGAGCGCACACGAAGAAATAGCAAGAAGAAACCGCGAGGTTCTTCCAAAACATCTAAGATATACACATATGAGTATATTTTATGTAGCAGAATCCATCATGAAAACCATTGCTTTGATTGCGCATGACAAGAAGAAAAACGAGATGCTCGAATTTGTCGGGCATCACAAGGAGCTGCTCGCGAAATTTCATCTCGTTGCGACGCGCACGACGGGAACGCTCATCAATGAAACGTTCGGTCTCGACGTTGAAACCATGATGTCAGGCCCGCTCGGCGGCGACCAGCAGATCGGCGCTCTTGTCGCAACCGAGCAAGTCCATTGCGTCATCTTCTTGCGCGACCCGCTCACGAGCCAGCCGCACGAGCCGGACATCAATGCACTCCTGCGCCTCTGCGACGTCCACAACATCCCGCTCGCGACGAATCGCAAGAGCGCGCACATCCTCTTGAAATACGTCGCCGAGAAGGAAGCGGAAGGTGCAAAGTGATGAACATCTCCTGCTGCCGCAGGCTCTTCCCGAGCTTGGCACTCGGCATAGCTCTCATGGTTGCGCCTCTCACTGCGTCCGCCCACGGCAATCTCTGGATGGACGAGAGCGTTCCCGTGGCATCGTATCAGCGCATCGTCCTGTACCCTGTCCAGGATACGAAATCGGAGGGCATCCAGATGGGTGCTTATTCGGAGTGGGATGATGAGCTGGCGCGCCGCCTCAAAAAACGCATCAAGCACACGGCGTTCCTCTGCTTCCAAGAGGCAGAGGACGGGAAGGTAGACGCTGACGGCTATCTTCTGCCGCGTCTTCGCTTCCAGAAAGAGCGCACGGACGTTTCGCCTGCCACCTGGACGAACGTGGCCGTCGAGAGCTATTATAGCGTCACGGGCGGCCCGCATGGCGACAGTGTCGGCGCGACTGGCACACCTCGTGGGTGCCGCACGTCATCCCTGAGATGCGGCGCACGCTCCAGATGATCGATTGCGACTTCACGCTGTACGACGCCCGCACGCACCAGAAGGTCATGACGCTGTTCGATTCGTACCGCTGCTATGGCGTCGATCCTGATCATGCATTTGAAGTCATTGCGAAAAACTTTGCCGGCGACTGGAGCCGTGCGAGGGACAAGAAGCGTCGTGACGTCCCAGATGGCGCGCCGACGCTCCGCCTCGAAGATCTGACGCTCCCCGCGAAGGCAGCACGAGACCCGTACGCTGCTGATACCGTTGCCTATGCATTCCGCGACGAAGCCGAGGGCGCGATGAAGCATGTGAAGATTGACGATTCTGCGGATGGCAGCAGCTACGTGGCCGGCGGTACGATCCACACGTACGAGCAAGGCGAGCGCTGGTACGAGCCTTCCGTTTCGACGACGATGAAGGTTGATCATACAGAGACGTTCACTTGGCGGGACGAAAAGGGGAGCGCACACACCGGCACGCGCACGTATTATGTGACGGACATCCAGGACATCCCCGGCGGGTACGCCTTTTTCTATCACGTCAACGCCACGCTCTATCTCAAAGACCGGCAGACGGGCGCGACTATCTTCGAGAAGACGTACGACCGCGAAGATGAGGAACGCTATGCCAACGCGCTGCATGCGATGTTCGGCGACTTCTGCCGCGAAGCAGACCGGCGGATCGGGAAAACGTGACTGCAGGCTCAAAAAGCGCATCATGTGGCTCCTTCGAGCGTCGTGTAGAAGTCTTGTCCTTCGCGCGGATGCGCGGGATCTGGGAGGGAATCCATATGACAGCAGAGGAAAGCATGAAACGTCTTCGCGAGGGAGCGGAGCGATATGAGACGGAAAGCGCATATTCCGGCGATGTGTCGGGAAAGGTACGGGAACGCACGGCAGGTGGCCAGCATCCATTTGCAACAATCGTGACGTGCTCGGATTCGCGCGTGATTCCGGAGGCCATCTTTTCCTGCGGCATCGGCGACATCTTCGTCATCCGCACGGCGGGCAGCGTCATCGGCGCGCATGAGCTCGCGAGCATCGAGTATGCGGCGCACCATCTCCATGTGCCGCTCACCGTCGTACTCGGGCATACGCATTGCGGAGCCGTCGGTGCCGCAATCGCTGGAGAGACGGAAGGAAACATCGGCGTCATCACGCAGGCCATCCGCGAAGCGATCGGGGAGGAAACGGATCCGCTGAAAGCAACGAGACGCAATGCAGAAAACTCTGTGCGTCGCATCTGTGAAGATTTGCAGGGTGGCGAAGCGCATCGTGTTTGCGGCGCTGTTTACGATATCGAGACGGGGAAAGTCGTGTGGTTTGAATGAGTATCGAAAGCGATGTATTCCAGCGTTGCCAGCCCGATCTGGAGCGCTGTCGGGCACAGGGATTCCGAAAAATCAACGATGTTTGGCAATATGAAACATCGTTTCTTGACGGTGCCTTTCGTGCCGTCCTGACGATCGATGCGGCAGGGCAGGTCGCGGGAAAAGTGATCGATACGATGACGGAGGAGGAATACTTGCCGCTGCGTCTGACAAATCCTGCGGGAAGCTATGTCTATGGCGTCCGTCATGCGTATGAAGAGCTCCTGCGCGGGATTGCGGAAGCCTGCTTTGTCCGCCTGCCATTTGCTTTGCCGCAGGCAAATCGCATTTGCCAGCGGATCCAAGAGGTCTGGGGCGATGTTCCCGAGTTCCCTTGGAAGCAGAAAGCCTATGCGACGAGCGGCGTGTTCCGCCATCCGGAGACGCGCAAATGGTACGCTGCCATCCTGCCGGTATCTTGGGACAAAGTCGTAGCGGGACGTGAGGGAAGCATCGAGCTCCTGAATCTCAAGGTCATGGATGCAGCGGCCAAAGTCCTGGCGCATGCAGGCTGCTATCCTGCCTACCATATGAACAAGAAATATTGGGTGTCTGTTTCGCTGGATGAGACGATGACGGATGCGGCGATCTGGGACATGCTCCGGGAAAGCCATGCATTCGCTGCAAAGGGCGGAAAGACGCGTGCGCCAAAAGACGGCAAAGGCCTGCAGGACAGCCTTGCAGAAGCCGTGCTGTCCGTCGTCGCAAACATCCCGAAAGGCAAGGTCGCGACGTATGGACAGATTGCGCGATGGATCGGCAGACCCAGGAATGCACGGCTGGTGGGGAAAATCTTGAGCCAGGCGGAACGCTATGGAGCATATCCCTGTCATCGGGTGGTGAATCATGCGGGAAGGTTGGCACCGGGCTTTGCACAGCAGAAAGAAAAGCTCTTGGCAGAAGGCGTCAACTTGAACGATGACATGCATGTGGATCTGAAGCGGCATCAGTGGGAGGGAGCTTCAACGTGCATGGATTTGTCGAAGCGTTGATGAAAGTTGAGGCGATGATCTATCATGGCAGATATTACATTGGAAACGCGGTTGGTCAAGGATATCAAAGGGACATTCGTCGTGCCGTCCTATCAGCGCGGATATCGCTGGGGCAGGGACGAGGTGACGCGACTGCTCGATGATATTTATGAAAATCTTGGGAAGAATTATTGTCTGCAGCCTGTTGTCGTGGCGCGTCGCGGGGATGGAAGCTATGAACTGATTGATGGACAGCAGCGCCTGACGACACTCTACCTGATTCGGCAGTACATGCATAAAGACAGTGGCGGTTTCATGGAGGCGCCAAGTTTTTCAATCCGGTACGATACTCGCGAAGAATCCGAGACATTCCTTGACGATGTCGATCTAGACAAGCGGGATGAAAATATTGATTTTTATTTCATGTGCGGTGCCTATGAGACGATTCGTGACTGGTTTGAGGAAAGGGCGAAGGTAAAACCAAAGTCTGTAATTATGACAGGACTCAATACGGCATTTACGGACAGTGTTTCCATTATTTGGTATGAAGCGGAAGAACATGACAAGGAAGATTCCATCCGCATGTTCGAGCGCCTGAACATCGGCCGGATTCCTCTGACGAGCGCAGAACTTGTAAAAGCGATGTTCCTGAGCGAAGCCGCCAAGGGAAGCCTTGCTGCGAGCCGGCAGGAGGAGATTGCGTTGCAGTGGGACGATATGGAGCGGGAACTTCACCGCCCGTCCTTCTGGTCGTTTCTGAGCAATGATGAAGGCGGCGGCTATGGCACGCGCATTGACTTGGTGCTGGATCTGATTGCGAAAAAGGACGCAGATTCCAGAGAGAAGTATCAGACGTTCTTCACGTTTGCCAAATGGCGAGAAGAAGGCAGTCGGCCGCTCGAAAAAATCTGGGAGGAGATCTATCGGACGTTCCTGCTCCTGCTGGATTGGTATGAAGACCACGATCTGTACCATAAGATCGGCTACCTGATCGCCTCAGGGGCAGAGACGCTCGGGAGTATTTACGCTGCTTGGGAAGGCAAGGGCAAGCAGGCATTCCAGGATGCGCTGGATGCGATGATTCGGAAAAGCATAGAACTGGGCAACGACAGGGAGTATGGTGATCTCAGTTATGACCGGCGCGACGATTATGCGCTCATCAGCCGCCTGTTGCTGCTTTTCAACGTCGAATCGGTTCGTCAGATCAGGACATCGCGCTTTCCATTTGAAAAGTTCAAGCAGAAGGACGGCAGGAGCGGATGGAGCCTCGAGCATATCCATGCGCAGCAGTCGGAGGGCATGACGAAGCAGGAGACATGGAAGAAGTGGCTGGAGTACCATAAGGAATCCATCAAAGCCGTCGGCGGCCCATCCGAACTTGTGGAAGCGATAGAAAAAGCCAGCGAAAAGAACAAACTGTCGCGTGAGGAATTTGAAGCGTTGCACCAGCAGGCCATGGACTTGCTCTCAAGTGCCGGCAGCACAGAATATGTGCATTCCATCGCGAACCTGGCTTTGCTGGATGCGTCGGACAATGCTGCGCTGAGTAATTCTGCTTTTGATGTGAAACGCAACAAGATTGTGAAAATGGACAAAGAAGGCCGGTTCATTCCCTTTTGCACAAAGATGGTTTTCCTGAAATACTATAGCCCGTCCGACAAGACGGATCTGCACTTCTGGGGCGAGAACGATCGCAAAGCCTATGTCAGGGAAATGAAGAAAGTGCTGACCCCCTATCTGCCCAAGGAAGCGGCTGCGGAAAAGGAGATGGCGTGACATGGCAACAAAAGCGCTAAATTTCATTCAGATGTTCCAGTACACGTATCAGGACAGCCAGGGAACAGCACATGTGCTGGAGCGTATCGTCATCCCCATGATCCAGCGCGATTACGCGCAAGGCCGGGAGGATGCGCGCACGTGCGAGGTGCGCAAGCGCTTCCTCGATGCGCTGCACGAGGCGGTCATGGGAAAGCCCATCACGCTGGACTTCATCTATGGCGATATCAGCCCGGACGGCATCATGACGCCGCTCGATGGCCAGCAGCGGCTGACGACGCTCTTCCTGCTGCATTGGTATGCGGCAAAGAAGGCAGAGGTACCGGAAGGCGAGCTCGCATTTCTGAAGCATTTCAGCTATGAAACACGGGCAAGCGCACGCATGTTTTGCGAAAAGCTGGTTGACTTTGTTCCAGACAAGAACTTGGGCAAACCGATTTCCGAAGACATCATCGACCAATCATGGTTCCCGTTGTCATGGAAAAAAGACGCGACGGTCGCCTCCATGCTCGTCATGCTGGACGCGATCCAGAAACGCTTCGCAGATGTGCCGAATCTCTGGGCGAAGCTGCAAGGGGATGCCATCACGTTCTACTTCCTGCCGATTCGGGAGATGGGGCTGACGGATGAGCTCTACATCAAGATGAATTCGCGCGGCAAACCTCTGACGGATTTCGAGCATTTCAAGGCGGAATTGGAACGCCGCCTGCGCCAGATCGACAAGGAGACGGCGCAGCGCATCATCTACAAGATTGATACGGTCTGGACTGATCTTTTGTGGCCGTATCGGGGAGAAAACAACATTATCGATGATGAATTCTTGCGCTATTTCCGCTTCCTCTGCGACATCCTGTGCTATCAGGAAGGCGATACGCCGCGGGGCAAGCCCAATGGAAGCTTTGATCTGCTGGCAAGATATTTCGACCCCGCGCAGGAAATGTCGAAAGCGCATGCAGACATGCTGGAACGCTGCTTCGATGCTTGGTGTGCGCTGAAAGAGGAAGGCGGTCCCTCGGCGTTTGTGAAGAAATTCTTGTCCGAAGAGCATCAGCCAGACAAGGTGAAGTTTTGGGATGACAAGACAGACCTGTTTCTGGAATGCCTTGCAGCGTATGGCGAAATGCGCGATGCCAGGAACCGACTGTTTCCTCTCAATAAGACCGTGCTGTTCTATGCATTTCATGTCTATTTGTTGCACAGGGACAAGATCACAACAGAAGCATTCACCGATCGCTTGAGCATTGTGGTGCACCTCTGCAGCAATTCGCAGGACGAGATCAGTGACAGTGAGAGTCGTACGGGCGGCAACCGTATGCCGGCCATCCTGCAGCAGGTGGACAGCATCATCGGGCGTGGAGAGATTTTGCAATCAGGGCTCGATCCCAACTTCAATGCCGCGCAGCTGCAAGAAGAAGCAGAAAAGCAGGCATGGACGGCAGAGCATCCGGAAGATGCAGAAGCATTGCATGCACTCGAAGATCATCCCCTGCTTTATGGGCAGATGGGCATCATCGGCCTCGAGCAGCCGGAACTTTTCCCGCGTTTTGCAGAGCTTTTTGCCTGTGACTGGGATGCCGTGGACTGTGCGCTCGTGGCTACGGGGGACTATCGCCAGCAGGATCGGAACAACTGGCGCTATCAGCTCGGCAGCAGTGGCGCAAATGGTGGCGGCGGCAGACGGATTTCCGTTGCTTGGCAGAAGCTCTTTCATCGGACGAAGGGAAATGAAGGTTCGTTCGAGCATACGGGCAAAGTCCTCCGGACGCTGCTTTCGCGTGTGGAACCTCTGACAGACGAAGCTCTGCACGAGGTTGCTGATCGCTGTTTGAGAGACTGCACAGCAGAGCAGCGGTATGATTGGCGTTATTACTACATCAGATACCCATCGTTCCGGCGTGGCCGGTATGGCACGTATGAGTGGGCAGATGCAGGAAAGCCCTATGAGTGCTTTGCATTCTGGTCAGAGTCGTATGCGTCGAGCCGGATGTGCCAGCCGTTTCTGTTCGCCATCGATCCGAAAAATGAAGAAGCCAAGGATGAATACAACCGGGTTCTACGCTACGGCAAGTATGCCATAGCGTGCGAAAATGACAGTTTTTCCATCTACGAGTGCGTGAACATCAAGGATGTTCGCGAGAAAGGCCTTGTGCCAGTGGAACGCCTTCCGATTCCGCAAGAACAGGGAATCGACACTGTGGACAGGATTGAACAGGGGAAGAAATGGCTGTCGGAAATGCGCAAGGGACTGGGATTCTGACGAAAATGACGTCCGTCATTTTCCCATGTATCGGAAATACGTCTCCCGCATTTCCTTCCGCGTCTTCGCTGCCGGCCAGAGTTCGCCAAGCGCGCCCTTTCGCATAGCGGCGGCGAGGTGGTCGTAGAGGTCGGGGATGGCGGGGGCGAGCTTGGCGATGAGTTCTTTTGCGTCCTGGCGGACGGTGTGGCCGTCGTGCGGGCACGGAGATTTCACGGGCGTGAAGCCGTGGTACTTGACCGCTTCGCGCGTCTCTTCCTCGCGGAAGTAGATGAGCGGGCGGATGACGGTGAGGCCGGTGCGGTCGAGGTACGTGACGGGCGTGAAGGTCGTGAGCTGGCCAGACCAGAGGAGGCTCATGAGGAACGTCTCGACGGCGTCGTCGTTATGATGGGCGTAGGCGATCTTGTTGTAGCCGTGCTCCGTCGCGTAGCGGTTCATGGCGCCGCGGCGGAAGAACGCGCAGGTGTAGCACGGCGTCTTGCCGTCCTGTGCCTCGATGGCGCCCGCGATATCGACATCGACGGTGTCATACGGGATGCCGAGCCCCGCGAGGAACGCGCCGATGCGCACTGTGTCGAATGGTGTATCGGGAAACATCGGGTTGATCGTGAGCGCGCCGAGCGCGAAGTCTTTGTGCAGCCGCTCGCGCAGGATGGCGAGCGCGTAGGCGAGGAAGATGCTGTCCTTGCCGCCCGAGACGCCGATGAGGATGCGGTCGCCATCCGAGATCATTTCGAACTCGACGACGGCGCGCATGAGTTTCGAAAAATAGCTTTGTGGCAGATTGATTTTCAAAAGGGACCCCTCTTTCAATAAAAAAAGAAACAGCCTCATTATAATTGAAATCCGCGCGAAAGGGTAGACGGTCGCGCGGATTTTCGATATAATAAAAAGCAATCAGCGTTTTGAACGAGGGAGGATTTTTCAAAACATGAAAAACACGAAACCCATTTACACGATCGGTCATCGCAATCCGGACACGGACTCCATCTGCTCTGCCATCGGCTATGCGCATCTGAAGCAGGCGCTCGGCGAGAACGTCGTTCCGGCGCGCGCGGGCAAGGTCAATGCCGAGACGAAGTTCGCGCTCGAGCATTTCCATGTCGAGCAGCCGCTGCTGCTGACGGATCTCTATCCGCGCGTCAAGGATGTGCTGCTCGATTGCAAGATCGTCGTGAAGCAGCATGACACGCTGCGCCAGCTCGGTGAGATCATGCGCGACCATGACCTCCGTTCCGTTCCGGTCACGGACAGCAAGGGCATCCTCGTGGGCATCGTGACGGTTTCCGACCTCGCCAAGCGCTATTTCCAGGAACTCGGCATGGCGAATCTCGCCGACATGCGCGTGCGCTACCGCGACATCATCGCGGCCATCGATGCGAAGATCCTCGTCGGCGGCGTCGAGAGCGATTTCATCCAGGGCGAAGTTCGCATCGCGGCGGGCTCGATCAAGATGATCCAGTCGCATATCAAGGAGCATGACATCGTCCTCATTGGCGACCGCCACGACGAGACGATCATCGACTGCGTCAAGCAGGGCATCTCCGTCCTCATCGTCACGGGCGACGGCCGCGTCTCGGCCGACGTCATCGAGGAGGCGGAAAAGCGCGGCATCTTCGTGCTCTCGACGCCGTATGACACGTACACGGCGGCGCGCCTCATCAACCAGTGCGTGCCGGTGCGCCGCATCATGCATCCGGATCCCGTCTGCTTCAAGCCGCTCGACCTCCTCTCGGACATCAAGGGCACGATGGAGGAGACGAACTACCGCAATTATCCGGTCGTCGAAAACGGCCGCCTCGTCGGCATCGTGAGCCGCGACGAACTGACGATGCCGGAGCGCGATCGCGTCATCCTCGTCGACCACAACGAGCGCGGGCAGGCCGTCGAGGGCATCGAGGCTGCGAAAATCGTCGAGATCATCGACCACCATCGTCTCGGCGGCATCCAGACGAGCGAGCCGATCTACACGCATGCCGAGCCGGTCGGCTGCACGGCGACGATTGTTGCGAATATGCACTGGCATCGCGACATTGACATCCCGCAGTCCATCGCGGGCCTGTTGCTTTCGGCCATCCTCTCCGACACCGTTCTCTTCAAGTCCCCGACGTGCACGCCGTATGACAAGAAGACGGCGGAGCGCCTCGCAGAAATCGCGGGCGTCGACATCCAGGAGTACGGCATGGCGATGCTGAAGGCAGGCTCCGGCATCGGCGACATGACGCCGATGGAGATCGCGAAGAACGACCTCAAGGAATTCACGATCGGTGATTACCGCATCATCGTGAGCCAGATTTCCGTCATGGATACGAAAGAGGTCATGGATCTCGAGCCGCAGCTCATCGAGGCGATGTCGACGATCTGTGAGAAAGAGGGCTTCGACATGAGCCTCGTCATGGTCACGGACATCCTCGAAGAGGCGACGTATCTCCTCTATGCGGGCTCGCCGAAGACGCTGATCGGCGAAGCGTTCAAGAAGGATGCGAGCGGCACGCATGTCTACCTGCCGGGCGTCATGAGCCGCAAGAAGCAGATTATCCCGCCGCTCTCCGAGGCCGTCAAGCGCATCGAGAAGAAGTAAGGAACTACCGAAATATTGTCATTTCGCCGCTCCTGCAACCTGTAGGGGCGGCTTTTTACGCCGTAAATCCGTTCAGTATAAAAGACAAAGGGATAGGAGGAAATTTTGGATATCTTCGAGGGACTCAACCCCATGCAGAAACAGGCTGTCGAGCACATGGAGGGGCCGCTGCTCATCATGGCGGGCGCGGGCTCGGGCAAGACGAAAGTGCTGACGTGCCGCATCGCGAACCTTTTGGCGCATGGCGTCGCGCCGTACCGCATTCTTGCCATCACGTTCACGAACAAGGCCGCGACGGAGATGCGCGACCGCGTCGACCGTATGATCGGCGATGCCGCGAAAGACGTCTGGCTCAGCACGTTCCATGCGTTCTGCGCGCGCTTTTTGCGTCGCGAGATCGAGGCGACGGAGCTCTACAAGCGCAACTTCGTCATCTACGATACGAGCGACAGCCAGGCTGTCATCAAGGACGCACTGAAAAAACTCAACCTCGACGACAAGCAGTACACGCCCGCGAGCGTCCTAAATGCCATCTCGAACGCGAAGAACCAGCTGCAGGGGCCGCACACATTCAAGAAACTTGCGGACGGTTTCTTCCAGGAAAAGGTCGCTGACATTTATGAAATCTACCAGAAGCAGCTGCGCGACAACAACGCGCTTGATTTCGACGACCTGCTGATGGTCACGGTGACGCTGCTCGAGGAAAATGAGGACATCCGCGAGAAGTACCAGCGCCGCTTCCAGTACATCCTCGTCGACGAGTACCAGGATACGAACGGCGCGCAGTACCAGCTCACGAAGATCCTCGCGGCGGGGCACAGAAACCTCTGCGTCGTCGGCGATGCCGACCAGTCCATCTACGGCTGGCGCGGCGCCGACATCCGCAACATCATGGACTTTGAAAACGATTACCCGGACGCGACGACCATCAAGCTCGAGCAGAACTACCGCTCGACGAAGACGATTCTCGCGGCCGCGAATGCCGTCATCGAGAACAACACGGAGCGCAAGAAGAAGGAGCTCTGGACGGAGAACCCCGAAGGCGAGAAAGTCACGACGTACCAGGCGATGGATGAGCGCGACGAGGCGAACTTCATCGCGACGACGATTCGCAAGCAGAAGACGATTTTCAACGCCTCGTATGGCGACATGGCCATCCTCTACCGCACGAACGCGCAGTCCCGCATCCTCGAAGAAGGCCTCATGAATGCGCACATCCCCTACACGATGGTCGGCGGCCTGAAGTTCTACGACCGCAAGGAGATCAAGGACATCGTCGCCTACCTGCGCGTCATCTTCAACCCGCTCGACAGCGTGAGCCTGCTGCGCATCATCAACGTCCCGAAGCGCGGCATCGGCCAGACGACGGTGGACAAGCTCATGAACTATGCAGCGGACGCGGGCCTCACGCTTTTCGATATCATCTCGAACCCCGACGCGCTCGCGATGGTGCCGGGCATCACGAGCCGCGTCAAGAAGCCGCTCGAACTCTTCACGACGTTCATCTTCAACACGATGGCCATCCAGAGCAACCTCTCGATGGACCAGCTCATCGAGCGCGTCATGAAGGAATCCGGCTACCAGCGCGAGCTCGAAGAGGACAAGAAGCCCGAGGCGAAAGACCGCCTCGAGAACCTCAAAGAATTCGTCGGCATGGCGAAGGAGTTCATGAAGAACGAGGAACAGCCGACGCTCGAAAACTTCCTCGCGCAGCTCTCGCTCGTCTCCGACATCGACAATGCCGACATGGAAGACGACCGCGTGACGCTCATGACGCTGCATGCGGCGAAAGGCCTCGAATTCCCGATCGTCTTCATGGCGGGCATGGAGGAAGGCATCTTCCCTCACAGCCGCACGCTTATGGACAACCACCAGATCGAGGAGGAGCGCCGCACCTGCTACGTCGGCATCACGCGCGCCGAGCGCAAGCTCTACATGACGTATGCGAAGACGCGCACACTTTATGGCCGCACGAACGGCAACCCGCCCTCGCGCTTCCTCGCGGAGATCCCGAAGGAATACCTCGAAGAACTCGTGCCGCGCCGCAATGCCTACGGCTTTGCGAACGCCAACTCGTATGGCGCACAGCAGCGGCAGGGCGTCATGACGTTCCGCAATTCGTCCGGGCGGGGCTTCGGCAGCGCGCGCGGCACGCACTTCACGGGACGCCCGCAGTCGGCGCTCGAAGCCATGCAGTCGCTCGCGCAGCGGCAGGTGAACCAGAAGCCGGCTCCCGGCGTCATCCGCCCGGACCTCACGGTCGAGTGGCGCGTCGGCGACAAGGCGAAGCACGGCAAATGGGGCATCGGCACCGTCGTCTCCGTCAAAGGCAAGGGCGAAGAAGTCGAGCTCAAGATTGCGTTCCCCGACCAGGGTGTCAAGGGCCTCATGCAGAAATATGCGCCGATCGAGAAGGTCTGAAAAAGAAAATGCAGATTTTCGGAAAAAAGGTGTTGACATCGCAGGCGCAAAAGACTATAATACATCTTGTCGTTGAGAGATACGGCAGGGCATGACTCACTAGCTCAATTGGCAGAGCAACTGACTCTTAATCAGTAGGTTCACGGTTCGATTCCGTGGTGGGTCACCATTTGAAAGCACAAGGCTTGTACCGCAGGGTATGAGCCTTTTTTGTCACCTGCGGGAAAAAGCAGGATTCTTTTTTTCTGTGTGGAATTTAGGAAGAGAGGGGGCGTTGGTATGAACAAGGAGCAGAAGGCGGCACAGGCGTTTGCGCGGAAGTGGGCCGGGCGCGGGGAGGAGAAGCAGGAGAGCCAGATTTTCTGGATGGAGCTCTTGCAGAAAGTGCTCGGTGTGGAGCATCCGACGGACCTCGTGAAATTCGAAGAGCGTGTCAGGCTCTCGCACACGAGCTTCATCGACATCATGATTCCCTCGACGCACACGATGATTGAGCAAAAAAGCTACAAAAAGGAGCTCGACGAGCCCATCAAGCAGTCGGACGGTACGCTCTTGAAGCCGTTCGAGCAGGCGAAACGCTACTCTGCCGCTCTGCCATACTCCGAGCGGCCGCGCTGGATTGTCATCTGCAACTTCCGCCAGTTCGACCTCTACGACATGGAGCGTCCGAACGACGCGCCGACGCGCGTTGAGCTCGCGGATTTCCAGAAAGACTACGCCTGCCTCAAAGTCATCGTCGATCGCCAGAGCACGCGCATCCAGAAAGAAATGGACCTCTCGCGCGAAGCGGGCACGCTTGTCGGAAAAATCTACGATGCACTCCTCCCGGCATATGGCCCAGAGCCGACCGCGCAGGACTACCAAGACCTCAACAAGCTCATCGTGCGCCTCGTCTTTTGCTTCTATGCTGAGGACGCTGACCTCTTCGGCAAGAAAGACATGTTCCACGATTACCTCGCGTCGTTCATGCCCGAGCATTTCCGCACGGGGCTCATGGAGCTCTTCAAAGTCCTCGACCAGAAGCCCGAGGAGCGCGACCGCTTCCTCGAAGACCGCCTCAAAGCCTTTCCCTACGTCAACGGCAGCCTGTTCACCGAGACCATCCCCGTGCCGCCCACCAATGAAGCGACGCGCCGTCTGATTCTCGAAGACGGCTGTGGCTTTGACTGGAGCCAGATTTCTCCTACCATTTTCGGAGCTATCTTCGAATCGTCCCTGAACCCCGAAACGCGCCGTCGCGGCGGCATGCACTACACGAGCATCGAAAACATCCACAAAGTCATCGACCCGCTGTTCCTTGACGACTATAAGGCGCAATACGAAGCCGCCATGCAGGAGACAAACGACAAAAAGCGCATCCAGAAGCTCAAGGAGCTCCAAGATGCGCTGGCAAGCGGCAAATATTTCGACCCTGCCTGCGGCAGCGGAAATTTTCTTACGGAAAGCTACCTGTCGCTGCGCCGTCTCGAAAACGACATCCTGCGTGAAGTCTTGATGGGAAAGAGCGGCACGGGCGTGCTCGGCATGGACTTTGGCGAGAGCACGGAAAGTGACTACATCAAAGTCAGCATCCAGCAGTTCTACGGCATCGAAATCAACGACTTCGCCGTCGCCGTCTGCAAGACTGCGCTCTGGATTGCTGAAGCGCAGATGTTCCAGGAGACGGAAGAAATCATCCACAAAGACATGGACTTCTTGCCGCTCCATACCAATAGCAACATCCACGAAGGAAACGCGCTGCGGATGGACTGGAAAGAAGTGGTGGTGCCGGCGGACAATGTCAAAATTATGGGAAATCCGCCGTTCGTGGGGGCGCGGATGCAGAATGATGTGCAAAAGAAAGACCTTTTGAGTGTGTGCATCGATTCTGACGGTGAACCTGTCAAGCGCGGAAAATTCTTGGATTATGTTAGTGGCTGGTATTTTAAGGCAGCTCGGTATATTGCAGGAACAAAGATAACTGCTGCATTTGTTTCAACAAATTCGATTTGCCAAGGGGAGCAAGTTCCCATCTTATGGGAAAATCTTCAGAAGAATTATCACATCCACATCTGCTTCTGTTATCGAACTTTTGTCTGGGACAGTGAAGCTCAAGAGAAAGCGCATGTCCACTGCGTTATCATTGGATTCTCTGCGTTTGATTATCCGAAGAAGAAAATCTACGCATCCGATATTGCGCAAGAGG
>ONJV01000274.1 GCA_900318215.1 uncultured Veillonellaceae bacterium | reverse complement strand
GGCTTCCGCATGGAGGCGGCGGGCCCGCGCGACTACCGCCTGACGGAAGTTCCTGCCGACATCCCCGTTGCCGAGGCCGAAGACATCATCCGCGAAATCCTCACGAACCTCCACGACCTCCATGCGGCCAGCGCTGCCGAGCTCCGCAAGCACGCCCTCGCCACGACGGCCTGCCGCGCGGCCATCAAGGCGGGCGAAGAGCTCAACTTTCAGCAGATGCAGATCATCCTCGACGAACTCTCCCGCACCGCCTACCCCTTCACCTGCCCGCACGGACGTCCGACCATCCTCAAATTCAGCACAGACGACCTCGCAAAGATGTTCAAACGGACAGGCTTCGATCTGAAGAAGTAGCTTTCAGGCAAGCCCGTCTCCGAGGCAATATCATTTCGTGAAGGGATTCGATGTGCGTTGGCTCCCTCACAGCGGGAGCTGTCAGCCGAATGGCTGACTGAGGGAGTCCCCTGCACGTCCAAACAATCAGCACGCCGTTTCTTCCGCGGGTGCGAGAAAGGAGTCCTGAACTTTGCAAGCCATCGTCACGACGAGCCGTGACCCGAACCCGACGAATCTTCATTTGGCCGAGCAGACGGCGCAAAATCTTGGCATCTCATACGTCCCGCGCGGCACGCTTTCCCTCCCCGAGCTCCGCGAGCGCCACGACGCCCCCTGCATCCTCGTCGCGAAATCCGGCACGCTGATGCTCGAAACACCGGACGGCGAGCTGTTCTTTCATCCGAACATGAGCCATCTGCGCGTCAAGAACCTCCGCAAGGGGCAGCATGACAACATGGCACAGGCCATGGGGCTCGCGCCCGGCATGAGCGTTCTCGACTGCACGCTCGGTTTTGGCGCAGACGCCATCGTCGCGAGCTTCGTCACGGGCGAAGAAGGCCGCGTCGTCGGGCTCGAAAAGAGCCCGCTGATTGCCGCCGTGACCGCGCACGGCCTTGCGACATTCGAACGCGAGAACGAAGTCATGACGGCCGCCATGCGCCGCATCGAGGTCGTGAACACCGACGCGTTCGACTACCTGCGCGCTCAGCCGGACAACGCATTCGACGTCGTCTATTTCGATCCGATGTTCCGCCACCCGCTCCTACAGAGCGAGAACATGAACCCCCTGCGCTACGCCGCCGACCACGACCCCGTGAGCGAAGAAATGATGGCCGAAGCCCGCCGCGTCGCTCGCCGTCGCGTCGTGCTGAAAGAGACGAGCAAGAG
Source organism: uncultured Veillonellaceae bacterium (assembly GCA_900318215.1). Classification (GTDB taxonomy): domain Bacteria; phylum Bacillota; class Negativicutes; order Selenomonadales; family Selenomonadaceae; genus Selenomonas_C. The sequence goes on along the minus strand of ONJV01000274.1, from coordinate 1,490 downwards.
CACGGAATTCGCGCGCCTCGGTTTCCCAGAAATCGCAGGCGGCCGCTACAGTCCCGTCCACTATGGCGTCTGGCGAAAAGAATGAACAAAAAACAGCCGCTGCTTTTTCGCAACGGCTGTTTTTAGTTCATTCAAGCCTCAAGTGACTGGGATGGAGCGGATTATTCGGGGGGTTGGTCGCCTTTCTCTGGCGGCATGACCCAGAGCGCCCGCTCGTCGGCGCGGAACTGGAAGAACAGTTCCGGCGTGATGCCGAGGGCGTCGGCGATGTCGAGCAGCATAGCCATAGAGAGATTTTCGTTGTACTTGCCATTCTCGACGCGGCTCAACGTGCTCTGGTTGATATGCGTGCTCGTCGCGAGCTCTTCCTGCGTCATGCCATGAATCGTCCGTTCATACGTGATTTTCGCGCCAATCTGGCGGAAAAACATATCGCGCCTCGTCTTCTTCGTCATCGTCTGCCCCGTTTCCATCTCGCACATATCGTTCCCTTTCCTATAGTATACGAGATTCCACCCCAGCGCGGCTTCCCTCGCAGGTAAGTCGCGCTCTCTTTATATTTTATGGGATTTTCACGCATTTGTAACGCATAAAGCAGACGGGATAGAGCAATTATTTGACGGAATACGAATACTTTTGAAGAGCGTCATTGGGAACGGAGCTCGTCAAAGACATGGTAGCCGCCGACATTCTGCAGATAGAACGTCACAACCCAGTCTTTGCTGCCGGAAATGCTCGCCGTGCTGCCGACGAGATGGAGGTCGAGCGTGGCCATTTGCATGTTCGCGCTGTCGATGCGGCGGCCGCCGAGCGTGATGGGCACAGTCGTCGTTGCGCCCGGCGCGAGTGAGACGGGGATGGCGGCCGTCTCCGTATGGCTGCCGCCATCGAACGAAACATCAAGCGAGGCGCCCGTGAGCGGAGCATCGCTGTCATTCGTCAGCGTCAGCGCGACCTGCCAGCCGCTCGGAAAGAACAGCGCATAGTCGCCATTCGTCTCGCCGTTTGCCGCGCGCTGCCAGCGCCGCCAGTCATCGGACGACAGCACGATGGTATCGGCAGGCTCCCACGGCGTGCCATTGAACGTCAGCACGCTTTCGAGGCGGTCGGAGGACGTCGGGGAGGCCGTTCCGGTTGCTGGATTCGCGCTCGGCATGCCTCCGCTTGCGCTATTTGTTCCATCATTCTCCATACGTTCTGTACGCTTCGCGCCATCTTCGGATGGCGCTTTCTTTTTGCCGGAAATCGCCCGTTTTGCCTGCCGTGCTTCGTCCGTTACCGCTGTCTTCGCCTTCTCGACCTGCTGCTCGACTTCCTCCACGGGATCGTTGACGCTTGCGACGAATGCCGCAAGGCCGAGCCCTGCTGTGAGCACGACCGCCGCCGCAAGTCCTGCCGTGATGCGGAGGGCACGCCGCCGTCCGAGGTGGCGCACGGCATGCCCGAGCGCCTCAGCATCCCGGTAGCGGCGGTCGGGATCCTTTTCCGTG
>ONJV01000009.1 GCA_900318215.1 uncultured Veillonellaceae bacterium | reverse complement strand
AGGCGTTCCGTCTTCTCGTACATCGTGCCGAGGCCCTGCTGGAACACGACGGTCTTGAGCTTTTCGCGATGCTCTTCAAGGCTCTTCTTGCGGTCTTCGTCAAAAAAGAACTGTGCATCGGCGAGGCGGGCGCGCAACACGCGCTCGTTGCCGTGCTGGACGGTCTCAAGGAATTCCTTGCCGCCGTTGCGCACCGTGATAAAGAGCGGCAGCAGCTTGCCATCCGCGTCTTTGACCGGGAAGTAACGCTGATGATCGCGCATCGGCGTGATGACAGCCTCCGGCGGGAGCTTCAGATACTTCTCTTCGAACTTGCCGCAGAGCGCCGTCGGATACTCGACGAGGTAGAGGACTTCTTCGAGCAGGTCTTCCGTGATTTCAGCCTTGCCGCCATTCGCCTTCGCGACTTCCTCGATCTGCTGGCGGATCATGTTCTTGCGGCGCTCCGGATCGACGATGATGAATGCTTTTTCGCAGGCATCCACGTAATCCGATGCTTTTGCAATCTCGAAATCGCCCGTGGACAGGAAGCGATGGCCGCGCGACGTGCGGCCGGATTTGACATTCGCGACCTCGAACGGGATGACCGTGTCATCGAGCAGCGCGACAATCCAGCGAATCGGGCGGATGAACTTGAATTCGAGCGCACCCCAGCGCATGTTGTTCGGGAACGAGAGGCCGCAAATGAGGTCAGGAAGCATCGTCTCCAGGAGCTTTGCCGTTGCCTTTCCCTCTTCGTGCACGATGGCGTAGACATAGCCGTCTTTCTGCACGAGGTCCTCAGGCTTCACATGCTGGCCGCGTGCGAAGCCCTGTGCCGCCTTCGTCGGCTTGCCATCTGCGTCGAACGCGATCTTGATGGACGGACCGCGGTTCTCACTCGAAACATCGGCCTGTTTTTCCGCCACACCGTGGACGAGCAGTGCCGAACGGCGCGGCGTGCCGAGCGTCTCGACGCTTTCAAACTCGATGCGCGCGTCTTTGAGCGCCGCCTCCGCCTTTTCCTTCAGCTGGGCGAGGATGCCCGGCATCACATGGGCCGGAACTTCCTCCGTGCCGATTTCAAGCAGTAATTCTTTCGCCATGTCAGTGTTCCCCCCTGTGAAGCATCGGATAGCCGAGCTCTTCGCGCTGTTTCAGATAACATTCGGCGCAGAGACGCGCGAGCCTCCTGACGCGGCCGATAAACGCCGCGCGCTGCGAAACCGAGATGGCCCCGCGCGCGTCGAGGAGGTTGAACGTATGCGAGCACTTCAGCACGTAGTCATAAGCCGGATGGACATAGCCCTTCTCGATGATGCGCACGGCCTCTTTCTCGTACTTGTCAAAGAGGTCGAACAGCAGCTTCTCGTCCGAGAGGTCGAACGCATAGACAGACTGCTCGTACTCGTTCTGATGGAAGACATCGCCATACGTGTAGTCGTCCGTCCACTGGATGTCATAGACGTTCTCGACGCCCTGGATGTACATCGCGAGGCGCTCGAGGCCGTACGTGATTTCCGAAGCGACCGGGCGTACATCCTGGCTGCCGACCTGCTGGAAATACGTGAACTGCGTGATTTCCATGCCGTCGAGCCAGACTTCCCAGCCGAGGCCCCAGGCACCGAGCGTCGGCGACTCCCAGTTGTCCTCGACGAAGCGGATGTCGTGCTGCTTCGGGTCGATGCCGAGGCGCTCGAGGCTCGCGAGATAAAGCTCCTGGATATTGTCCGGCGACGGCTTCATGATGACCTGGAACTGATGATGCTGGTAGAGACGGTTCGGGTTGTCGCCATAGCGGCCATCGGCCGGACGGCGCGACGGCTCGACATACGCGACATGCCACGGCTCCGGGCCGAGCACGCGCAGGAACGTCGACGGGTTCATCGTACCGGCGCCCTTCTCCACGTCATACGGCTCGCCGAGGATGCAGCCCTGCTCATGCCAGAACTGCTGCAGCGTCAGGATGATTTCCTGAAATTTCATTGGGACATCTCCTCTTTTAAAAATGCGCAGGCAGGCTGCTGCCGCCCGCAAAGAACGTGTCACAGGCACGAAAAAAGCCCCGTCCCTGCAACAAAAATGTCACAGGGACGAGACTTGTGATGGGATTGCAAGATTCAGCAACTCCGCAAGTTCCGCGGTTCCACCCTGATTGGCGCAAGATGCGCCCACCTCAAGCTATGTGGTTGCAGCTCCAAAGTGCCTTCACGCCAATCGCCGCCTCACACCCGCACGGCTCGCTGGAAAATGCGCTACTCTTCTTCTTCATCGCTGTCCTCTAGTCTAGCAAACGAAGCTGCTGATGTCAATGGACGGTGTCCGGCTCCTTCATCTTCACAAGCACCTTTTTCCCGCAGAATGCAATCCCATATCCCCAGATACTTTTCACTCCTTCGGCGCGCAAACTCGCCTCGTATGCCTTGTCCGCAATCTGTCCGCATGCCTCGTCGGCTACCGCTTCCATCTTTTCCTCGTCCTTCACCGACTTGAACTCCCAGATGACACCAGGCAGTTCTTTCATCTTCGGGAACAGCGCGATGTCAAACCGGCCATACCCGCTCTCGCGGTTCGACTCGATGCGGAATCGCTTGTCGAGCCAGACAGACAGGCCGAGCATCAGGCCGTGATAGAAGCTTTCTGGATGCGCGGCATCGTGGATGCTGACCATGCTGCGGAGGATTTTCTGGAGACCGTTCTGAAAACATCCTGCGTTACCCTTTATCATGGATTCGAACATGATGTCCAGCACTGACGGGCCAACCTTGAAGCTCAAGTGTTTCAAAATCTCGCTCTTGAAAAGACCACGAATCTCAAGATTTGGAATTGCGACCTCATAGACGCCTTCGAGCGCATCTTCCGAAACCGTTCGGATTCTCTTGAGATAGCCTGTGTAAAGCAGGAGTGAATAAAGATGGTCTCTATGCTCTTCGATATCATGATAAATAAACGCTTCATTGACATGAACGACAATCGAGCCCCCCGAGACAAGCTGCTTAAGTTCTGCTTCCCTCGTTTCATCAATTTCGTTCAACATGGTCTGCAAAATGCCGTTTCCCGACGTATTCACCCAATAAGGACGCGGCTTGCACTTCTCCAGGAAATAATTATTGACCGACCACGGATTATAAATTTCCACGCCTTGGAAATCATAACCGTCATACCATCTGGCAAGCTCTTCCATCTTGTCCTCATATCCAAAATCGCTTGCCATCTTTGCGACGTCTTCCCGCGTGTAACCACAGGCATCTGCATAGCCGCCGGAAACGACGGTAGAAACTCTCAAGTTATTCAATCCGCTGAAAATGCTTTCCTTCGCAATCCGCAGAACTCCCGTGAGAATCGAAAAATCAAGCGCAGGATTCGACTTCAGCGCCGAAGAAAACAGATTGCGGAAGAAGCCAATGGACTCTTTGTAATACCCATGCAGCCATGCGCATTGGATGGGGGCATCATATTCGTCAATCAACAGGACAGGCTTCGCACCATAATGCGTTTCCAAAATCTCGCAAAGCAGCTTGAATGATCTGCCAAGCAATGGAAATGGAGCTTTCCCCTTCACAATGCGATCAAAAATCTCTGCTTGCGCGGAATCCATATCGGATTTCAAGACCTTCTCATATCGGCTGAACAGGCTCGCAATCTCCCATGTGATCACGACCTTCATATCTTCCCATGTATCTTCTTCCCAATTGCGCAAAGTCAGAAAAATCACGGGCCGCTTTCCCTGTTCCGACATCGTCCTGGCATCTTCTGTCACTCTCAGACCGTCAAACAGCTTTCGATTTGTTTCCGCTCCTTCGATATCAAGAAATGTCTGCATCATCGACATCAAGAGGGATTTGCCAAAGCGCCGCGGCCGCGTAATCAGCGTCACTTTCTGCTTGTCTGAAAAAAACTCTGAGATAAAATTTGTTTTATCTACAAAGTAATATCCATCTCGAATATCCGAAAAATACTCCGTCCCGACAGGAATCATCGGCTTCATATTCTTCACCTGCTTTCTTCAAGCATCAAAAAACTCGTGCTACCAACAGTATAGCACGAGTTTCACCATTCCGTCTGTCATTTCACGCTTTTTCCAGCTTCGCCTGGAACGCGATGCTGCGCATGGTGTCGAGGTCATCGAACGCGATGACGTAGGCGCGCTTTTCCTCGTCGATGGCCTTGACCGTGCCCGCGCCGAAGATGCGATGGGCCACGCGGTCGCCGATGGCAAATTTTGCAGGTGCTTCACTTCTCGCCATGCGGCGGTCCTTGGCGGCAGCTGCCGCTTTTGCGTCGCGCACAAGGCTTTCGGGGAGCGGCGTCGGGATTTCCAGCTGGTCTTTTCCAATGTCAAACAAAAAACGCGACGGAAAGCGCACAGAGCCGTCGAAGTTCAGCCCTTCGGCATCGGAGAGATAGAGCCGCTGCTCGGCGCGCGTCATCGCGACGAACGCGAGACGGCGCTCTTCTTCGATGCCTTCTTTTGTGCGCGTCTTGCGCGACGGGAAGATGCCTTCGCTCATGGCACAGAGGAAGACGATGGGGAATTCAAGACCCTTTGCCGTGTGGACGGTCATGAGGCGGATGCGGTCGCCGGGGGCTCCGGCGTCGCGGTTCGAAAACAGCGCGATATGCGCGAGGTAGTCCATGAGCCCCGCTTCTTCGCCGCACGTCGTCTCGTAGTCGCGCACGCTCTGCTTGAGCTCGGCGAGATTGTCGAGGCGCTCCTGGCTGCCCTCCGTGCGCAGCATGGCCTCGTAGCCGCTTTCGTCGAGGAGATGCGTCAGCACGTCGGAAATCGGCTGGCCCTCATAGCTTTTTGCAAAGCGGTCAATCAGCGAAAGGAATGAGACGGCCTGCGTGCCGCGCCAGATGGGGTCGCCCTGCGTCTCACGCATGGCCTCGTAGAGCGAGAGCGTGCCGCCGTGTTCGTCTGCGTGCGCCGCGACGTATTCCGCGAGGAACGCCATGCGGCGCTTGCCAATGTTGCGCTTCGGCTGGTTCACGATGCGTGCAAACGAGAGGTCGTCTTCGTAGGCAATCATGCGCAGGTAGGCGATGGCGTCGCGCACCTCCTTGCGCCCGAAGAACTGCACGCCGCTGTAAATCGTATACGGAATCTTCGCGGCAATCAGCTGTTCTTCGATGCTCCGCGTGACGTAGTGCGCACGGTAGAGCACGGCAATGTCGCGATAGGGCACGTTCTCTTCTTCGTGGAGCCTCTTGACCTCGTCCGCGAGCCAGTGACCTTCCCCGTCCGCCCCCGACGCATGATGATAGAGCGGCTTCGGGCCACCCTGCAGCATCGGCACGAGCGATTTCTCGATGCGGCTCTTGTTCTTCGCAATCAGGTGGTTGACGGCCGCGAGGATTTCGGGGGTCGAGCGATAGTTTTCCATCATATAAATGGTCTTCGTGCCCGCGAAGTGCGTGTCGAACTCCATGAGGTACTTGCCCGATGCCCCGCGCCATGTATAGATGGTCTGGTCGGGGTCGCCGACGACGAACAGGTTCTTGTGGTAGCCTGCGAGCACTTCCATCAAGCGATACTGCAGCTCATCGATATCCTGGAACTCATCAATCATGATGTATTCGAGCCGCCGCTGCCATTTCTCACGGATGTCCGGATGCTCGCGGAAGATGTAGAGCGTGAATTTCAGGAGGTCGTTGTAGTCGAGACCGAAGCATTTCTTCTGCTGGTAGAGGTAACCATAAAAGAGAACGTCTTCTTTTTCCGTCGCCGCATCATACTTCGCCTTGAGCTCGGCAACGGAAAGCTGGATGAGGTCTTCGTAATACTCCGGCTCGCCGATGCATTTGCGCATCTCGAACATGTCGCGTGCCTGCCCGTACGTCATGTCGCGCAGTGTCAGGTGGCGTTCCTCGTAAATGGCCGCGAGCATATCATCGATGTCACTGTTGTCGAGCACGAGGAAGTTTTTCGGGAAGCCGACGGCATGACTGTCTTCCTGCAGCACGGACACGGCGAAGCCATGAAACGTATTGATGTAGCCCGTATCGTTATCGCCTGTCATCGCGTGGATGCGGCTGCGCATCTCGCCTGCCGCCTTGTTCGTGAACGTCACGCAGAGGATATTGCCGGGCAGGATGCCGAGCTCCTCGACGAGATAGGCAAAGCGGTGCACGAGCGCCCGCGTCTTGCCCGAGCCCGCACCCGCGAGCACGCGCACGAAGCCCTCTGTCGTTTCTACCGCCTCGCGCTGGGCGTCATTGAGCCCCGCAAGCACATCGAATGGTTCCTCATCCATAGTTTCACCCCTCCACCAGGAGCGTCGCGGGGTCGAAATGGAGCTGGTGCACGAAGTGGAAGAGCTCGATGCCGTTCAGCACGTTCTCGACCTTCGCGTCCTTCTCTTCTGCAAAATCAATGACGCGCTTGCGCTTCGGCCTTCCCTCGTTATCGGCAAAAATCGCCACGACGGGACGGTCGGTGCGGCCGAACTCCGCATCCGTCACGATGCCGAAGCCGTGATTCGTCTTGAGCACCGTGCCAATCGGATAGATGGCGACATTTTTGAAGAACAGCTCCAAGAGCATCGGGTCGAATTGCCCCGGCGAGCAGAATTTCATCAATTTGTAGGCGATGGCAGGCGTGTACGGACGCTTGTACGCGCGCTCGCTCGTCAGCGCATCGTAGACATCCGCGACAGCTGCGATGCGCCCATAAGGATGAATCTGGTCGCCTTTGAGCCCACGCGGATAGCCGTGGCCGTCGAGATGCTCATGGTGTTCGAGCGCGACGATGGCAAGGCGCTCGCTGTCAGGCAGGCCCATGTCGCGAATCTTCTTCGCTCCGACCATCGGATGGTTCTTGATCAGCGTAAATTCCTTGTTCGAAAGCCGCCCCGGCTTGTTGAGCACATCGTGCGGAATGGCGACTTTGCCGAGATCATGGAGCAGCGCACCGAGCGTCAGCTCGACGATGTGTTCCTTGTCCATGCCGAGCAGCGTCGCGAGGATGCCCGAGAGCATCGCCACATTCACGCTGTGCGCAAACGTGTACATGTCATGCGTGCGCAAGTCCGTGAGCTGCACGAGGTTCGCGCGGCGCACGGTGACATCATTGACGATGGAAGCTGCCGCCGCCCTGAGCGGCCCGACATCGAACGTCCCTTTCCTGCGCACGTCCTCAAAGACCGTGTAGACGTGCTTGATGGCGAGCGCGCGCGTCTTTTCCTGCAGAACGTCTTCCGGCGGCTGGATATTCGGGAGATTTGGATCCATCGCCATGACGTTGATGCCCGCCACGCCGAGCTTCTGGAGCTTTTCAATGTACGTCCGCGTCAGCTCCATGCCCTTCGTCAGATAGCTGCCGCCGCTCTCATTGTAAATGCTCTGGGCCGTCACCATGCCCGGCTTGATCTTGCTGAGTGGCAGATTGATCATACGGAATCCCTCACATCAAATCCTGTTCCCAAATTCAAACAATCTTCGTCGTCCAACGCTCGATGTTCCAGACCGAGTCCACCCATTCCTCGTAAAACTCCGGTTCATGCGAGACGAGCAGCAGCGTTCCCTTGTACGCTTCGAGCGCGCGCCGCAGCTCCTTCTTCGCGTCCACATCGAGATGATTCGTCGGCTCGTCGAGCACCAGCAGGTTCACCGGCGTCTCGATGATTTTCGCGAGGCGCACGCGCGCCGCCTCGCCGCCTGAAAGCGCCATCATCTTCGTCGTGATATGCTCGTTCGTCAGGCCGCAGGCCGCGAGCGCCGCACGTACTTCGAACTCCGTCTTGCCGGGATGCGCCTGCCAGAACTCATCGAGCGCCGTGTTCTGGTTGCCCGCCGGGCTCTCCTGTTCGAAATAGCCGACCGAGACGAAATCACCGAGCTCCACCGTGCCGGAAATCGGCGGGATCATGCCGAGGAGCGTTTTCAGGAGCGTCGATTTTCCGAGGCCGTTCGTGCCGCGGATGGCAATTTTCTTGCCACGCTCCACGCGGATGTCCACGGGCGTCGTCAGCGGCGCATCGTAGCCGAGCACGAGCCGCTTCGCCTCAATGACGAAGCGCGACGGCGTGCGGTCCACTTCGAAATGGAAATGCGCCTTCGGCTTTTCCGTGCGCTTCGTCAGGACCTCCATCTTGTCGAGGCGCTTCTGGCGGCTGTTCGCCATGCCGCGCGTCGCGACACGGGCCTTGTTGCGCGCGATGAAATCCTTTTCTTTTGCGATTTCCGCCTGCTGGCGCGCATATGCCGCATCCTGCTGCTTGCGCTTCAGCGCTGCCATTTCCTCGAACTTTTCGTAGCTTCCCGTATAGCGCGTGAGGCTGAGTCCCTCGACATGCCAGATGACATTCGTGACCGCATTCAAAAACGACACGTCATGCGAGACGAGGATAAAGGCATTTTCGTAGTCCTGCAGGTACTTCGTGAGCCACGCGATATGCTCGGCATCGAGATAGTTTGTCGGCTCGTCGAGAATCAGAATGTCGGGATGCTCGAGAAGCAGCTTCGTCAAGAGCACCTTCGTGCGCTGGCCGCCCGAGAGCTCGTCGACGCATCGGTCGAGGCCGATGTCCATGAGGCCGAGACCGGCCGCCGTCTCCTCGATTTTTGCATCAATCGTATAGTAGCCGCCCGCTTCGAGCAAATCCTGGATGTCGCCGACGTCCTTCATCAGGCGCTCCGTCTCCTCTGGCGTCGCCTCCGCCATCTTGTCGTAAGCCGCGAGCATCTCCTGCTCCATCTGCACCATCGCGTCAAAGGCCGTCCTGAGCGTCTCACGAATCGTCGCGCCCGGCACGAGCGTCGCATGCTGGTCGAGATACCCGACTTTCGTGCGCCGCGCCCACTCGATTGTCCCGGCATCCGGCGTCAGCTGCCCCGTGATAATGGAAAGAAATGTCGATTTGCCCTCGCCATTCGCACCGACGAGCGCGACATGCTCTCCCTTGAGCAGACGGAACGAAACATCCTCAAAAATCTCCCGCCCGCCATAGCTGTGCGAGAGATGGCTCACCTGCAAAACGCTCATAAAAGCCCCCCGTGGAAAAATTGATACTTTTATATTATACCATAATTTCGGTATACAAAAAACCGTCACCCAGCAAAAAGCTGAGCAACGGCAATTTTCAAAATGGTCGGAACGACGGGATTTGAACCCACGACCTCTTCCACCCCAAGGAAGCGCGCTACCAAACTGCGCTACGTCCCGAACGAGGATTATTATACTACTCCGTCCGGGCTTTGTAAAGGGTAAAATCAGCCGAGCAGTTCTTTTTCGTGCGCCAGCAGGACTTTGCCGTTCTGGCATGCGGGGCAGATGCAGGTGTCTTCGCCTTTGGCTTTTGCATCCTCGGCGGCTTTCACCGTTGCGGCAGCTGCTTCCTTGCCGCCGAAGATCTGCTCTCCCGTCGGAGATTTGGCAAATGCGATGAGGCCGTCAATCGGCGTCACGCATTCTTTGAGGCCCGCAATCATCTTTTCGGCGGCGGCTTTCTCTCCTGCCGTGCCAACGGCACTCTGCCACGCTTTGATGAGATCTTTGAGGCCTGCGTAGCAGGATGGTGCTTCAGCGACTTTTGTTGCGACGGCTTTGAGTTCTTCTTTTGTCATGTTGGATGATCCTTTCTGATAGATTTTTTCCTTCGACTGCACAATCGTACGGATTGGCAGGTCATACCTTCGACACTCCCTCAGTCACCCTTCGGGTGACAGCTCCCTCTGAGAGGGAGCCTGACGGGGGTTAAATCTTGAAGACGGCAATTGCATTCTGGAGGTCTTGCGCCTGCTCGGCGAGTTTGCGGCTGGCATCGGCGATTTCGTGCATCGAGGCGGTCTCTTCCTCCGTGGAAGCGGAGACGGTCTGTGCTTCGTCGGCGACGGAGCGGCTCTTCTCGTTGATCTGCGCGATGGCATTGTCGATCTCGTGAATGCTGTCCGTCAGGCTCACGACGGCATTCTGCATGTTTTGAGAGCTCGTCGCGACTTCGCCGACCATATTGACGATGCCTTGGAACGACGTGCCGGTCGACTGGACGGTCTTCGTGCCTGCCATGACTTCGTCGAGACCGCTGTGCATGGCCGTGACGGCTTCGTCCGTCGATTTCTGGATCTTGCCGATGCGACTTGCAATCTCGCCCGCCGCTTCCTGCGACTGCTCGGCGAGCTTGCGGACTTCGTCAGCGACGACGGAGAATCCGCGACCATGCTCGCCTGCACGCGCCGCTTCGATAGCGGCGTTGAGCGCGAGGAGGTTCGTCTGGTCGGCAATCTCGGAAATCGTGGCGACGATTGTGCCGATTTCCTTGCTGTTCTCGCCGAGTTCTTCAATGAGCTTTGCGATATTGCCGACGTTCGACTCGATGGACTGCATGCTCGTGACGGCCGTCTGGACATCCTGGCCGCCCTGTGCTGCGACTTCGCTCGTCTGCTGGACTTTCGTGCCCGCATCCGAAAGCGTCTTGCGGAACTGTTCCATGCTCGCGTTAAGGTGCTGTGTATGATCATTCGCCGTCTCGACGTCCGTGAACTGCTCGCTGCACGCGCCCGCGACGTTGACGACGGAATCTGCGATGGACTGGCTGACTTCGGCTGCCTGGTCGGCTGTCGATGTGAGCTCTTCTGAAGCCGCCGCGAGGTATTCTGCCGTCTGCGCGACATTCTGCATGAGCTTGCGGACTTTTTCGTTCATTTCCTTCATGGCGAGCGCCATCATGCCGATCTCGTCGGGGCGCGCGCTGAGTGCCTGGAGTTCGGCCGCATCCTGCTCGCTGATCGTGAAGTCGCCGGTGCCGATGACTTCCATACGCTCCGTGACTTTCTGGATCGGGCCCGCGATGCTTGCGCCGAGATAACGCGCAAACGCGATGAAGATGATCTGCAAGACGACCATGACGGCCAGGCACTTCATGATGTCGGTATGGAACTTGTCATTGATTTCCTGTTCGCGCGCGGCGATGACCTTGTCGACTTCATCAATATAGACGCCCGTGCCGACGACCCACTGGTACGGCTGGAAGCAGATGGAATAACCGAGTTTCGGCAGTGACTCCGTCTCGCCCGGTTTCGGGAACGTCCAGCGCGTATAGCCGCCGCCTTCCTGCTGCGCGTTCTTGTTGATTTCCTGGATGAACGGGAAGCCGGTCGAATCCTTGGCGTTCAGGCGGTTCGTGCCCTCAGTCTTGCTGCCGAGCAGGACGACGTTGTCGCCATTCACTGTGTCAATCCAGAAATAGCCCTGCCCGCCATTATAGCGCAAATCGCGCACACGGTCAGCCGCTTCTTTCTTGGCCTGTTCTTCCGTGAGCTCGCCCGCTTGCTGTTTCTTGTAGTATTCTTCGAGAATGCTGTAGGCAATCTGCGTTTCGCCCTTCATCTCCCGCTCGATGTTCTGTTCAAGATCCGCCCGATAGTTCACGAGCGTATCCTGGCTGTCCTTGTAGTTCCCATATAGGAAGAACCCGCCGATCAAGACGGTCGTGGCGATGGAAACACCACTGATAGCTGCAATCAGTTTTGTCTTCATAGATGATAGCCCTAGCATAAGACATCTCCCCCACTTTCTGACGCAAAAACGTCGCATTCTTTATCCTTCAGTCCCATTTTCTGTGTTTCGATGTTTTTCTGGAAAACCCTTCTTTTTTTTCGGAATTTTCATTGCAAAGTGAAAAAAGTTCCGCGGGCGGCGAAATCATATCGCACCCGCGGAAGTTCTGATGTGCTAATTGTTATGTCGTGCAGGGGACTCCCCCCGCCCTTCGGGCCCGTCCCCCCTCTAGAAGGGGGCTGGCTCCAATGGAAGTGCTTCGCATGAAGCTCTTTTCTCCCAAAGGCAAGTGAGCTACTCTAATGGTCAGATCTTGAAGACGGCAATCGCGTTCTGGAGGTCTTGCGCCTGCTCGGCGAGCTTGCGGCTTGCGACGGCGATTTCGTGCATCGAGGCCGTTTCTTCCTCCGTCGATGCCGAGACGGTCTGCGCTTCGCTGGCGACGGAGCGGCTCTTTTCGTTAATCTGCGTGATGGCGTTGCTGATCTCATCGATGCTTGCCGTCAGCACCTTCACGGAGCTGCGCATATCTTCTGCACTCGTCGCGACTTCGCCGACCATGCCGACGATGCCCTGGAACGAGCTGCCCGTCGACTGGACGGTCTTCGTGCCTTCCATGACTTCGCCGAGGCCGCTGTGCATCGCCGTGACGGCTTCTTCTGTCGATTTCTGGATCTTGCCGATGCGGCTTGCGATTTCGCCGGCTGCATCCTGCGACTGCTCGGCGAGCTTGCGGACTTCGTCAGCGACGACGGCAAAGCCGCGGCCGTGCTCGCCCGCGCGCGCGGCTTCGATGGCGGCGTTGAGCGCGAGGAGGTTCGTCTGGTCGGCGATTTCCGAAATCGTCGCGACGATGTCGCCGATTTCCTTGCTGTTCTCGCCGAGGCTCTCGATGAGCTTCGCGATGCCACTGACATTCGTTTCGATGGACTGCATGCTCGTGACGGCCGTCTGGACGTCCTTGCCGCCCTGCTCGGCGACGTTGCTCGTCTCGTCGACTTTCTCCGATGTCATGTGGAGCGTCTTGCGGAAGCTTTCCATGTTCTCCGTGAGCTTCTGCGTATGGTCGTTCGCCGTCTCGACGTCCGTGAACTGCTCGCTGCAGGCACCAGCAACATTGACGACGGAGTCAGCGATGGCCTGGCTGACCTCGGCCGCCTGGTCGGCCGTCGATGTGAGCTCTTCCGAGGCCGCCGCGAGGTATTCGGCCGTCTGCGCGACGTCGCGCATGAGCTCGCGGACTTTCTCATTCATTTCCTTCATGGCATGCGCCATCGTGCCGATTTCATCCGGGCGTGTTGCAAGTTCATCGAGCTCGGCCGCATCCTGCTCGCTCAGTGTGAAGTCGCCCGTGCCGATGACCTGCACGCGCTCCGTGGCTTTCTGAATCGGCCCTGCGATGCTGCCGCCGAGGTAGCGCGCGAACGCGATGAAGATGAGCTGCAGGACGACCATGACGCCAAGCGACGTCAGGATCTGCGAGCGGAGTTTCGCATTGTAGACTTCCGTGCGCTCTGCGACTGCCTGGTCGATGTCATCAATCCAGACGCCCGTGCCAATGACCCAGTTGAACGGCTGGAACAGCACGGTGTAGTTGCGCTTCGGCAGCGGCTGCGTCTCGCCCGGCTTTGCAAACTGCAGATCCGTAAAGCCGCCGCCTTCCTGCAGGCCGTTCTTGATCATTTCCTGGATATAGTGGACGCCATTCAGATCGACGGCGTCGATGCGGCTCTTGCCCTCGGTATCGCGGCCGAGCAGGACGACGTTGACGCCCTCTTTCGTATCAATCCAGAAATATCCCTTGCCATCGTCATAGCGCAGGTCGCGCACGCGGTCCGCGGCTTCTTTCTTCGCCTGATCGACCGTCATCTCGCCGGACTGTGCTTTCTTGTTGTACTCGTCCAGGATGCTGACCGCGACCTGCGTCTCTTCCTTGAGCTGCGTCTCGACATTCGATTCGAGATCCTGCCGGTAGCTCGCAATGCTCGCTTCATTGTATCGGACGTTCTCAAAGATAAAGAAGCCACCAATCAGGATGGTCGAGGCGAGCGAAACGCCGCTAATCATCATGACCAGCCTTGTCTTCATGGATGAAAAATCGAACATACCATATCCCTCACTTTTTTCCACACATGATTCTCTACTTTATTTTTCCTATGCTTCTTTACTTTCGACTTCCAATCGAAAATTCCTGCTTTTCCTGAAAATTTCATGTTTCATCAAAAAATTCTTGCAATTTTCTTCTGCAAAGAGAGGCTTGTACATATTTCATGTACAAGCCTCGAATACTTTCTGAATTGTAATGTCAAAACTTCAATGTTCCGTGACGGCCTCCGCCGCTTCCTCGTTCTTGTGCGAGAAGGAGAAGCCGTACTTGATGGTCAGTACGAGGAGCGCCGCCGCGAACATCATGCCGCCCATGATGAAGTAACCGAGGTCGAACGCACCCGTGTTCGTCTTGATCCAGCCCATCATGTATGGGCCGACCCAGCCGCCGAGATTGCCGCAGGAATTGATGAGGGCGACGGAGCCAGCCGCTGCCGGGCCCGTCAGGAATGTCGTCGGAATCGTCCACCAGACACCCATCGCCGCATGGATGCCGATGGCCGAGAGGCAGATGAGCACGAGCGCGACCGTCGTATCCGTCGCGAACGGCGAGAGCGCGAGGCCGAACGCGCCGACCATGAGCGTCAGCGAGACATGCCAGACCTTGTCGCCCGTCTTCGAAGACGACCAGCCGATGACGAACTGCACGAGAAGCGCGACCGTCATCGGGATCGCGATGGCACCGCCGAGGAGCTGCGTCGACCAGCCGGACAGCTGCTTGAGCACGGTCGGCATCCAGAAATAGAAGCCCCAGAAACCAACGACCCAGAGGAAATAGATGAGGCAGAGACGGAGGACTTTCGGATCTTTGAATGCCTGCAGGACGGTGTACTTCTTCTTGTTCTGCATGGCAGCGCGCTCGTCTTCATAGGCTTTCGTGAGATACGCTTTTTCTGCATCCGTGAGCCAGCTGACCTGGTCGGGACGGTCTTTCACGCCAAAGAAGAACAGGACGGAGAACATCAGGGCCGGAACGGCCTCGATGATGAAGAGCTCCTGCCAGCCGTGCATGCCGAAGAACGACGTCTGCAGCAGCACGCCCGAAAGCGGTGCGCCGATGATGTTCGCAAGCAGGAGAGAGCCGAGCATCAGGCTCGTGGCGCGTGCGCGCTCGCGGCCCGTGAACCAGCGCGGGAACAGCACGGAGTAGATGACAGGATAGAGGCTCGCCTCCGATGCGCCGAGCAGGAAGCGGTAGAGGTAGAACTCCGTCTGCGAATGCATGAACGCCATGAGCACGCAGACAAGGCCCCAGGTGAACATGATGCGCGCAATCCATTTCGTTGCCGAGAACCGCGCTGCGACGAGCGAGCCCGGAATCTCGAGGAGCAGGTAGCCCGCGAAGAAGATGCCGGCACCCGCGCCGTAGATTTCCGGCGTGAGCCAGCCGAGGTCGGCTTTCATCGTCAGTGCCGCATACGAAATGTTGACGCGGTCAAGGCAGGCGATGATCGAGACGAGGAAGACCGGAAAGATGATCCGGAGATCCCGCTTGCGCTTGAGAACTTGCATGTCCACTTGTTGTTCCATGATGATTCCTCCTATGGGATATGATGAAAAATAGATGCCAGGAAATAAAAAACGTCCGTCCCCTCGAAAGGGACGGACGTCTGTTTCCGTGTTACCACCCAATTTCCTGCGGCGACGATGCCACAGGCACTCTGCTACGTACTATCATACGCGTCCCCTGTAACGTAGGGATGACGTCTTGGCTTACCGATCTGTTCAGCCGCGCTCCTCAAGGAGGATTTTCGCTCCCGTCTCCGCTGCCATCTCTCAGCAAACGATGGCTCTCTTTGAGTTTCGACTGGAAGGTACTCGTTCCTATCATCGGATGTTTCATGTGGAGGCTTGTTACATGTTTACATGTTTCTGCAACTTGCCGTTGGGAATAATATACGCTTATTGTGGAGGAATGTCAAGCGCGATATGGAAAATTTTTGTAAAGTTGTCAGTACGCGGCTTCCTACTACTCCCCCAGTCAGCTCCGCTGACAGCCCCCTCTTGAGGGGGCCTTGCACTGACGTTACATCAGATAGCGGATGTAGACATAAATCGTCGAAAGAAGAATCGTCAGCAGCATGATGGGGAAGCCGACCCAGAGGTACTTGAGGAACGTGATCTTGACGCCGCGCTCCGCCGCGAGGCCTGCGACGATGAGGTTCGCCGACGCGCCGACGAGCGTGCCGTTGCCGCCGAGGCAGGCACCGAGCGCGAGGCTCCACCAGACCGGGTCGAGGTTCGAGACGCCCATGGCGCCCATGTTCTGGATCAGCGGAATCATCGTCGCGACGAACGGGATGTTGTCGAGTACGGACGAGACGATGGCCGAGAGCCAGAGCACGAGCAGCGACGTCGCCGTGACATCGCCGCCCGTCACCCCGATGGCCATCGTCGCGAGGTCATGGATGATGCCCGTCTCGACGAGGCCGCCGACCGCGATGAACAGGCCGATGAAGAAGAAGATGGTCGCCCACTCGACGGACTTCATCGTCTTTTCCACAAGACTGGCGCTGCCGCCTGCGAGGAGCAGCAGCAGAAAGCCGCCGCCGAGCGCAATCAGCGAGGACTCGAGGCCGAGCATCGAGTGCGTGAAGAAGCCAAGAATCGTGAGGCCGAGCACGAAGAGAGATTTGACGAGGAGCTTGTGATCCTTGAGCGATTTCTTCGCGTCCATCGCCATGACCTCCGCCTGGAGCTCCGGCTTCGTATGGAGCTGCTTGCGGTAGAGCGCTTCCATGATGAAGATGACGACGAAGAGATTGAGGAACGCAATCGGCGCGAGGTTCTCGATGAACGCCATGAACGTGAGCTCCGGCACCGCACTGCCGATCATGATGTTCGGCGGGTCGCCAATCAGCGTCGCCGTGCCGCCGATGTTCGACGCGATGATCTGCGTCAGCAGGAACGGCATCGGCGAGATATGGAGCTTCGACGTGATGGAGAACGTCACGGGCACCATGAGCAGCACCGTCGTGACATTGTCGAGGAACCCCGAGAACACGGCCGTAATCACGCCGAGGTAGATGAGGATGCGGTGCGGTTCCGCCTTCGCCTTCTGCGCCGCCCAGATGGCGACGAAGTCAAAAAGGCCCGTGTGGCTCGTGACACCGACGAGAATCATCATGCCGACGAGCAGGCCGAGCGTGTTGAAATCGACGTGGTGCAGCGCCGTGTCCATGCTCAGCACACCCGCGTAGAGCATGACAAGCGCGCCGAGCCCGGCCGCGACCGTCCGGTGGATTTTCTCCGAGACGATGACGACATACATGAGGATGAATACGATTCCTGCCAAGACTTCCATGAAAAGACCTCCTGTAAAATGGGTTTGAGCGGCCTCAAGTTCCTTTAGCTGAAGAAAGGCGAAGCCTGTTTGTGACCAGTCTCCGCCTTGAGGTACCCGCTTTTTGTTTGTTGTCTTATTTTACCATGGAATCCGTATTCTTGGCAAGTGTTTCATACGGTCCTGCTCAAAGATTTTCGAGCAGCTTGATTTCGTGCTTCATGAGGTAGGTCTCTTTCGAAGGCATGCGGCCGTTCACGAGGCGCTCGAACGCGAGCTCCATCGCGCGGTGGCCCTGCCGGTAGGGGTGCTGGTAGAGCACGGCCTTGATAATGCCCTTCTTCATCATCTCGACGGTCGAGGGGACGCTGTCGAATGCGATGACGATGGGACGGTGTGCCTCAGAAAGTTCCATGACGGCGCGGCAGGCGCCGTAGACGCCGCCCGCGACGAGGAAGAGCGCCGTGATTTCGGGATGCATGCGCAGCATCTCCTTCGTGCGCTCGAACGAGGTGAACTCGTCGTCCTCGTTCTCGATGACGGCTGCGATCTCGATGCCTTTCGCCTTCTTCATGCGCTTCTCAAAGCCTTCGAGCCGCGCGCGATGGCCGCTGCTCTGGCGGCTGCCGAGCACGACGCCGACCTTGGCCGCTCCGCCCGCAAATGCCTCAAGCAGCGCGCAGGCCGTGACACCGCCGTTCTCGTAGTCGCTGCCGACATAACACTGGCGCTTCGAGCCCGTCAGGTCGCCATTGACCGTGATGACAAACTTTCCTTCATCGACGAGGCGATTGACGGCGGCACGAATCTCATCATCATCGATAGGGTCGATGATGATGGCATCTGCATTCCGCGATGCGCCTTCCAGCAAGGCGAGCTCGCCTGCAGGGTCATATCCCTTGATCGTATGAAGATGCATCGTGAAACCATAGATCTTGTAGCTTTCTTCTGCCTCCTCAATGCCCCGGATGACTTCATCAAAAAACGGATTGCCCTCGCTCGGCAGGATCACCGACACTTTCGGCTGTGTCTTGCGCGCCGAAAGCGCCTTGGCGGCCGGATTCGGCTCGTAGCCAAGCTCCTTCGCCACGCGGCGGATGTTTGCCGCCGTTTCCTCGCTCACGCGCCCGCGCCCGTGCAGGACGCGGTCGACCGTGCCGCGCGACACGTTACAGAGCTCCGCAATCTTCTTCATCGTCACCATCTGAGGTTCCCCTTTCCGCCGATGTTCCTATGCACGCATTGTACCAGATGCGGCGGAAAAGGTAAAGCCTGCTGCGCCGCCCGCACCTCAGAGCATGAGGTTCTCGCCGACAAGGCCGATGAAAGCGCCGTCTTTCTCGAGGCCGCTTTCAGGATGCGCGATGAGCCACTTGTTATTTGCAAACAGCAGGCGGTCTTCCCCGTCTGCGCGGTCTGCGTGCACGAGCGCCTCATTCGTGCCTTTCGGCAGCACGACGCCGCAGCGGAACACCTCGCCCGGCTTCGCGCTGACCGGCGCGAAATGAAGCGTCGTCGCATAGAGCTCGACGGCTGTGCCTGCTGGCACGAAAAACGTCTCGATGCGCTTCGTCTCATAGCGCAGCGTCTCGGGGTCGATGTCCTGCTGGCGTCCGAGCATCAGGTAGAGATCCGTCGCCGCGATGTCGACCTCCGACGAGCGATGATACTCGACGGCATTGAGCTTGCGGTTGCGGCCGCTGCAATGGCCGAACTCGATGGGAAGCTCGCCAAAGACCTTGTCCTGGAGCGTCTGGAAAAGCGGCAGCGCCTCGAACGCCGGCGTCGACGGCTCGTACATCGTGCCGTCTGCAGGCAGCTCGACGGTGCTGATGGCTTCGGTGAACGCTTCGAGGTCGAGCTTCAGCACGCGGCCATAGGGACGGAATTGCGGATCATTGACATTCAGCATGATAAAGATTCCTCCAAAGTTTTACAGAACTGCGATATGGAATGCGGCATGGCTCAGCAGCCGATGTCGCGGAGCTTCTTGCCGGACATGAGGTTCTTTTCGATTTCCTCGAGCGTGACGTTCTTCGTCTCGGGCACGAAGCCGATGGTCAGGAAGATGAAGACGGCATTGAGCGCTGCATAGAGCCAGAACGTGTTTGCCGAGCCGAGCGCGTCAATGAGCGAGAGGAACGTCGCGCCGACAATCGCGCAGGTGATCCAGTTCGTCATCGTCGAGCAGGCGACACCGAATTCGCGGGATTTGAGCGGCTGGATTTCCGAGCAGAGCACCCAGACAATCGGACCGGCGCTCATCGCGAAACCTGCGATCATCATCATCGTCATGATGGCGGCAAGATACGGAACGAACGCAGGTGCGTTGCCGCCCTCGAGCATCGTCATGCAGACGCCGACGATGGCCATCGAGACGGCCATGACGAAGAAGCCGATCTTGA
Source organism: uncultured Veillonellaceae bacterium (assembly GCA_900318215.1). Lineage (GTDB taxonomy): Bacteria > Bacillota > Negativicutes > Selenomonadales > Selenomonadaceae > Selenomonas_C. The sequence continues at coordinate 2,511 of ONJV01000009.1, read as the reverse complement.
GCGCCGGCTTGCGGCCGGACTTGTCGACCATGCCGACGGCGATGAACGTGGCGAGCGTGAAGACGATACCGTTGATGACCGTGCCGATCATCTGGTCTTCCGTGCTCGAGAAGCCTGCAAGGCCGAGGATTTTCGGCGAATAATACATGATGACGTTGAAGCCCGTGAACTGCTGCATGGCCTGCAGGAGCACGCCGAGGAACACGGCACGGCGCACGTTCTTGTTCGCCTTGAACAGCTGCCAGCCCGCCTGCTTGACCTTGAGCGTCTCCTTGATGTCCGCGAGTTCTTCTTCGGCGACTTCCGTCTTTTCATGCAGCATATTGAGGACTTTGCCTGCCTCGGCAAAGCGGCCCTTCGTCGCGAGCCAGCGCGGGCTGTCCGGCAGCGTGAAGACCGTCATGATCAGGATGAAGCCCGGAATGGCAATGATCGAGAGCATCGAACGCCACGAGCCCGAATAGCTGAAATACGTGTCCGAGAGGAACGCGAGCAGGATGCCGACCGTGACCATGAGCTGATAGCCCGAAATGACCTTGCCGCGCGAATCCTTGTCCGACATCTCGGCGAGGTACAGAGGCGCCGTGTACGATGCGATGCCGATGGAGAGGCCGAGGATCAGGCGGAAGCCGACGAGCATCGTGACGCCCGTCGAAAGGCCTGAGCCCAGGCAGCCGATGATGAAGAGCGTCGCGCCCGTCATCAGACTCTTCTTGCGGCCGATGCCGCGCGCGAGGAACGACGCAACAATCGCGCCCGTCGCCGCACCGAGCATCATCGAGCTCACGACCCATTCCTGCGCGACACTGCCAAGATTCCACTCCTGGCTGATGAACGGCAGTGCGCCAGAGATGACGCCCTGGTCGAGGCCGAACAGCAGTCCTGCCATGCCGGCGGCGAAATAAATGAATGCGCGGATGCGCGTGGCGTGCTTCTTGCGCGCCGCCGCGTCTTCCATTGTTCCTTCTGCTACCATGATGTTTCATCCTTTCTGATGTTCTGAAAATTTATGACAAACGGAGATATGATACGGCTCAGAGTGCCGCGAGGTCTTCAAAGCTGTCTTTGAGCGATGCATAGAGCTTCTGATAGAGCTTGTGCCCCTTTTCATAATACGCATGCGCAGCGGCATCGGGGCGGCAGATTTCATCCGGCTCGATGAGGTGCTCGCATGCCGAGACGACATCAGGGAAGACGCCCGCGCCGACGCCAGCGAGGATGGCCGCGCCGAGTGCTGGGCCTTCCTTCGCGCGGATTGTCTGCACCGGGCAGCCGTACATGTCGGCGAGCATCTGCCGCCAGACCGCGCTCTTCGCGCCGCCGCCGCAGGCCATCATCGCCTGCGTGTTGACCTTCATCTCGCGCAGGATCTGCTGGCAGTCGCAGAGCGAATAGCTCACGCCTTCCATGACGGCGCGCAGCATATCGGCTTTCGTGTGGATGGCCGAGAGGCCGAAGAACACGCCGCGGCAGTTCGGATTGAGATGCGGCGTGCGCTCGCCCATCAGATACGGCAGATAAATCAGGCGGCGGCTGCCGCGCGGCGTCTTCTCCACATCCTCGTTCATGAGGTCATAGGCGCTGACGCCTTCCTTTTCCGCCCGCAGCTTGTAGACATCGGCGAGGTTGTCGCGGAACCAGCGCAGCGAGAGGCCCGCCGCCTGCGTGACGCCCATGACGTGCCAGGCGCCCGGCACAGCGCAGCAGAACGTGTGCACGCGGCCTTTCGGGTCGATGTGCGGCGTGTTCATGTGCGCGAAGACGACGCCGCTCGTGCCGATGGTCGTGAACGCGCGGCCCTCGCGGACGACGCCCGTGCCGACGGCCGCCGCCGCATTGTCGCCCGCGCCGCCAACGACAACCGTCTTCGGTGAGAGGCCCGTGCGCTCGGCAAACGCTTTCGTAATCTGCCCCGTGACCTCTGGCGACTCATAGACTTTCGGCAGCCATGCAGGGTCGATTTCGAGCTTTTCGAGCACTTCCTGCGACCAGCAGCGATGCGGGATGTCGAGGAGCTGCATGCCGCTCGCGTCCGAAACATCCGTCGCGTAATCGCCCGTCATCGTGAAGCGGACATAATCTTTCGGCAAGAGGATGTGGCGGCAGCGCGCGTAATTCTTCGGCTCGTGGTTGCGTACCCAGAGAATCTTCGAGGCCGTGAAGCCCGTCAGCGCCGGATTCGCCGTGATGGCCATGAGGCGGTCAAGGCCGACGCGCCGCGTGATTTCCTTACATTCCTCGCCCGTGCGCTGGTCGCACCAGATGATGGACGGCCGGATGACTTCATTCTGTGCATCGAGCATCACGAGGCCGTGCATCTGGCCCGAGATACCGATGCCCTTGACATCTTCCGGCGCGACTTCCGAAACTTTCAGTACGGAGCGGATCGTCTCCTCCGTGGCGTCCGCCCAGTCGTGCGGATCCTGCTCGGCCCAGCCGTTCTCTGACTGCGAGAGCGGATACTCCTTCGCGGCAGATGCGATGATCTGTCCTTCTTCATCAAACAAGACC
>ONJV01000006.1 GCA_900318215.1 uncultured Veillonellaceae bacterium | reverse complement strand
GCCGACGTCCGCGCCGACCTCACGACGCTCGCGCAGGTCGCGAGCCGCAACGTCTCCGTGCGTGTTGGCGAGAACAAGACCGACCAGGACATCTGGATCTACCGTCCGGAATTCGAGGGCGCTGTCAAGGCTATCGCAACGAGCCCGCAGGACATGGTCGTGCGCATCGTCGCGGCGGGCAACCAGATTCGCGGCGAAGAAATCCGCGGGGCACTCGAACTCTACAAGAACAGCATCATCTATCAGCCGCACGAATTCATCCTTGCGCGCGCTTACCAGGTTCAGAGCGCGAACAAGGGTGCGGCCGAGCAGACGCTCATGAACTTCCTCTCTGACGTCAATCAGTCCGCGACGGCGCGGGGCCTGCTCCCCGACCCAATCCGCGGCACGGTCGGCGTCATCGAGGCCGCGCAGTTCTACAGCGTTGTGCAGAAAATCGCCCCGATTGACGGCGGCGTCGTCCTCTCCGCATACGCAAGAGAAGCCACGAACGCCCTCGGCCCGCTGCGCCTCGACGTCAAAGTCGAACGCATGAACGAGGGGGAGCAGCCATGAGCGCGGTGGAGGAAAGCGGGCAGGCGTATCCAGACACACGGGCATCGTATATCGTGCTCGGCCTCGACCCCGGCCGTGACAAATGCGGCTTTGCCGCACTCGAGCGCACGAATGATGGCACGATCCGCGTCCTCATGCAGAGCGTCATCGAAACGGCGAACCTCGAGCAGGAAGTGGCCGCGGCAATCACGAAATATTCCCCGTCACGCCTGATTGAGGGCAACGGCACGACAAGCAAGGATGCGCGAACGCGCATCGAGCGCGCTGTCCCGAGCCTCGCCATCACCGTCATCGACGAGTACCGCACGACGGAGCAGGCGAAGAAGGAATACTGGAAGGCACATCCCCCGAAGGGCCTCCGCCGCTTCCTCCCCACAACCATGCAAGTCCCGCCCGTCCCCGTCGACGACTTCGTTGCCGTCATTTTGGCTACAAGATATTTGGAGGGTTCATCATGAGCAATCCCCAGAACCGTCCCGACTGGACGACATACTTCCTCGACATCGCGCGTGCCGTCGGCCGCCGCGCGACCTGCCTGCGCCGCCGCTACGGCGCCATCATCGTCAAAGACCACATCATCATCAGCACGGGCTACAACGGCGCGCCGCGCGGCGAGGCGAACTGCATCGACACCGGCATCTGCGAGCGCGAGCGCCTGCACGTCCCGAAAGGCAAGAACTACGAGCTCTGCGTCGCCGTCCATGCCGAGCAGAATGCTATCATCAACGCCGACCCGGCCGCGATGGAAGGCGCGACCATCTACATCGTCGGCATCAACGCCGACGGCACGCTCGCGAGCGGCAAGCCCTGCCTCCTCTGCCGCCGCATGCTCCGCAACGCAAAGCTCGCGAAGGTCGTCTACTACGAGACCGACGGCAGCGTCGTCGAATGCCGGCCGGATGAGATTCATGACTGAAATGTTCATTCGATTGTGATGGAGTATTGATTCTTGATGGATGAAGAAAAGTGAGGCCGTGCGATATGCCAGAACTCAGCCGTTTTGCAGGAATGGTGATTTATCTCTTATTTTACGATGTCAGCCAGCATCACAAGCCGCATGTTCATGTTTATTATGGCGATTATGAAGCTGTCGTAGCAATCGATGGAGAATTGCTTGCAGGGGCGCTTCCACGCAAGCAGCTGAGAATGGTCATCGGCTGGCTGGCCTTCCATGAAGAAGAGGCATATAAAGCATGGAATCTTGCTGTTCGTGGAGAACACTTTGAAAAAATTCCCCCGATGGCATAAGGATGGTGCATCTGTATGTATATCGTTGATGACATTTGTTATGCAGGTTCGCTGGAAGATGGTATCAGAGTAACGTCTGCCAAACCGTTGCGTGGCGGTATGATGCTTGTGACATTTTCAACAGGAGAACAACGTCTTTTTGATACAACAATGCTCAAGGGTAGTGCTTTTCGGCCTCTTGCAGATGAGAAAATCTTCTCGCATCCGAGCATTTTTCACGGTGTCATTACGTGGAACAATGGCGAAATCGACATTGCTCCAGAGACGGTTTACAAGCACAGTTATGCGTACGACTCGGTAGAACAGCTTGCTTGAGTTTTGTTGTATGCTTCGTGGCAGAAGCTGGTTTGCTTTCATCTGACTGGTAGCGTCGTCTGTTGTCGGTCGGATGAGATTCATGACTGAAACCAACAGAAAATGAAAAGGGATGCGGTTCTTTCTTTGAATCGCATCCTTTCTTTGATTGACACCGCTATTGCCTTGTTGTAGAATGAAACTGTTTCTGAACACGGAAGACACTTGAAATTCGTAGAACCAAAGGGGTGCGACCATTTTATGCCAGATTACGTTTTGGCGTTCGTCATTGCTGCCGGCGTGGCGCTTTTAGTGACACCAGGCGTTATTTTTTTCGCGAAGAAGACGGGCGCGATGGATGCGCCGGATCCGCGCAAGGTCCACAAGCGGCCGATTCCGCGCATCGGCGGGCTCGGCATCTATCTGGCATTCATGGCGGCGATGATCACGATCGTGAATTCCGTGCCGGTCGAGCCGGATGTGGCGTTCGAGCTCACGGGGCTCGGCGTCGGCGGCACGCTGATCGTGATTCTCGGCCTCATCGATGACTACACGAACCTGCCCGCGAAGGTGAAGCTCCTCGGCCAGATTGTCGCGGCCTGCGTGCTCGTCATCGGGTTCGATGTGCGTATCGACTTCATCACCGATCCGTTCGGCGATTATCTGTTCCTCGAATGGCTTGCCATTCCGGTGACGGTCTTCTGGATTGTCGGCCTGACGAATACGGTGAACCTCATCGATGGCCTCGACGGCCTCGCGGCCGGCGTGTCGTGCATCGCGTCGACGACGATTTTTCTCGTCGCGCTTCAGCAGGACATCATGGTCGTCGCGGTCTTCTGCGCGGCGATTGCGGGCGCGGCCATCGGCTTCCTCTATTACAACTTCAACCCGGCGCGCATCTTCATGGGCGATTCGGGCAGCATGTTCTTTGGCTACATGCTCGCGGGCATCAGCGTCATCGGTGCGGTGAAGTCGGCGGCGACGATTGCACTCATTGTGCCGATTCTCGCGCTCGGCCTCCCGATTCTCGATACGACATTTGCCATCATCCGCCGGTATCGCGGCGGTGTGCCGATTTTCAAGCCGGACAAGGGGCATCTTCACCACCGCCTGCTCGACCTCGGTTTCACGCAGCGGCAGGCCGTGCTCCTGATGTATGTCATCAGCGCGCTTCTCGGTCTCTCGGCCGTCGCGCTCACGGAGGTCAGCAGCCAGTTCGCGATCCTCATCGTCTGCGTGGTCGTGTTCGTGGTGCTCTTCGGCGCGAAAAAAATCGGCATCTTCCATTTGAAAGAACAGGCACATGAGAATTGAATGACTAGAGCAGGCGAACCCTGCTCTTTTTTCATATATCTTTTGCAAAAAGGAGATCCTTATGGAAAAGAAGAAAATCAAAGTCATGACGGTCTTCGGGACGCGTCCGGAGGCCATCAAGATGGCGCCCATCGTGCTGGAGCTCCAGAAGCATCCAGACGAAATCACGCCCGTCGTGGCGGTCACGGCGCAGCATCGCGAGATGCTCGACCAGGTGCTCGGGCTGTTCCACATCACGCCGGACTATGACCTGAACCTCATGGCGAAAGGGCAGACGCTCTTCGACATCACGACGAAGGCGATGAACGGCCTTGATGGCGTGCTGACGAAGGAACAGCCGGACATCGTGCTTGTGCATGGCGACACGACGACGACGTTCGCGGGCGCGCTCGCGGCGTACTACCATCAGACGACGGTCGGCCATGTCGAGGCGGGCCTCAGGACGCACAACAAGTATTCACCGTTCCCGGAGGAAATGAACCGCAAGCTCACGGGCTGCATCGCAGACCTGAACTTCGCGCCGACGGCGACGAGCGAAGCGAACCTGCTTTCGGAAAACGTGCCGAAAGAGTCCATCTTCGTCACGGGCAATACGGTCATCGATGCGTTGCATCACACGGTGCAGGATGATTTCGCATTCGAGGACGAGCTGCTGCAGCACATCGACTTCGCGCACAAGCGTGTCATTCTCGTGACGACGCATCGCCGCGAGAACCTCGGCGAGCCGATGCGCCATGTCTACAAGGCGCTGAAGCAGCTGACGGAGGAGTTCGACGATGTTGAAATCGTCTTCCCCGTGCACAAGAACCCGAAAGTCCGCGAGGTCGTCAATGAAGAGCTCGGCGGTCTTGAGAAAGTCCACCTGATTGAGCCGCTCGACTATGAGCCGTTCGCGAACCTCATGCACCGCGCCTGCCTGATTCTGACGGACTCGGGCGGCGTGCAGGAAGAAGCGCCGGCGCTCGGCAAGCCTGTACTCGTGCTGCGTGACACGACGGAGCGCCCGGAGGCTGTCGAGGCCGGTACGGTGAAGCTCATCGGCACGGATCGCGAGCGCGTCTACAGCGAGGCGAAGCGTCTGCTGACGGACGATGCCGAGTACCGTCGCATGGCCGAGTCGTGTAATCCGTACGGCGATGGTGAGGCGTCGCGCCGCATCATCCAGGCCATTCTCTATCATTACGGCCTCGCGGACAGCCGTCCCGACCGCTTCGAGGCGAAATGAGCGCCGAGGTATCGGGCGGCAAGCCATCGAAACCAGCGCCGCAGGGCCGCAAAGACCCGTGGCAGCAGGACAAGCATGAGGGTGTCCGGCAGGCGATGAAGGCGTTCTCGATGCTCGGTGGCGTCGGCGTCTATTTCGTCGTCTTCGTCGGCATCTGCGTCTTTCTCGGCTATGAGGCCGACGAGGCGTTCGGCCTCGGCCACACGGGGCGGCTCATCGGCATCGTGTTCGGCTTCCCGGCCGCGATGTACTCGCTCTACCGCCAGCTCAAGAAAGGCGGCCTCGTCTGAATATCCTGGATGATGGATGAATGATAGATACCACCTATTCTATTATTTAGAAAAAATAAGGTTTTTTGAGAAAAAATCAAGTCCCGGAAAAAGGTTTTTCAAGAGCCTTGTCGAAATGTAATGTTTGGGAACAGTTTTATGAAAGACATTTTGTCCGCATACCGCAAGCGGCTGCAAAAGAGCCTCGCCGTGCTCGTGATTGTCGCGGCAGCCCTGCTCCTGGCAAGGGGAGAAGGGCGCCTCGCGTTCGCGTTCCTGCTCGGGCTCATCGCAGCGCTCGTGTTTGTCTGGAACATGGCCTTCCGCCTCTGGAATCTTTCCACGGACGCGAAGACCGCCCACAGGCAGATGCTCTGGGGCATGTTCCTGCGCCTCGCAGTGCTCGCACTCGTCCTGCTCGCGGCAGCGCTGGCCTCTTCGGAGGTCATGCTCGCCGCTGCTGCAGGCTTCGTCGCGACGTACTTCGTGGCGCTCGGACAGCTCATCCTGCAGCATGCGAAGAAATGATACCCGGAGAGTTTTCTCTGGGGGAGGGAGGTTGAGGTAATATGCATGAAATCGGTGTTCGCGAAACAGTGCAGCTCGCCGGCTTTACCTTCAACTGGGAGACACTCGAGATGACCTGGCTCACGATGGCCATCGTCATCCTGATTGCTTTTCTCGCGACGCGGAGCCTTTCGCTCGTGCCGCGCGGATGGCAGATGGTGGTCGAGCTGATCATCGGCTGGCTGCATGGCCAGATCGATGCGATGATGGGAAAGAGCGGGAGATTCCTCGCGCCCTTCATCGTGTCGCTCTTCATGTTCCTGCTGGTGGGCAACTGGATCGGCCTCGTTCCCACGTTGTCGTCGCCGACGAATGACTTGAACACCACATTGGCGCTTGCGCTCACCGTCATCGTGATGGTGCATTTCCTGGGCGTCTACAAGAAGGGCTTCCACTATCTGGCCCATTTCTTCCAGCCGACGCCGGTCTTTGTCGTCATCAACATCATCGAGGAAATCGCCAAGCCGATCACGCTGGCCTGCCGTCTTTTCGGCAACATCCTCGCGGGCGAGATCCTGATCGTCGTCCTCTTGATGCTGATGCCGATCTGGATGCCGATTCCAGCCGTCTGCTGGCTCGCGTTCAGCATCTTCATCGGCGGTGTTCAGGCCGTCATCTTCACCATGCTTTCGATGGCGTACCTTGCCAACGCCGTGAAAGAGGATAGCGGGGAGTAAGGCAACTCGCTGTAAATTCCGTAGTTATTTCAGAAAAAAGGTTTTTGCAATCTTTAAGGAGGATTTTTTCAATGGAAAACGCAATCATGGTAGCCGCAGCCCTCATCGGTGCAGGTATCACGGCAGGTCTCGCAGCTGTCGGCGCTGGTCTCGGTGACGGCCTCGTCACGAGCCGCTTCATCGAAGGCATCACGCGTCAGCCGGAAGCGAAGAACACGCTCTTCACGAACACGCTGATTTCTGTCGGCCTCATCGAGGCTATGGCCATCATCGCGATCGTCATCGCCTTCATCATGCTCTATGCGAACCCGCTCATCAAATAATTTCGTGTTATTTGATGCCCAGAAGGGAGGCATAAGGAATTGATTGATCTGAACATGACGTTTTTCGCGCAGATCCTGAACTTCCTGATCCTCGTCGCCATCCTGCGCGCGCTGTGCTACAAGCCGGTCGTGCGCATGATCCAGGCCCGCGAGGACAAGATCGCGGAAAGCCTCGAGAAGGCGGACGCCGATGTGGCAGCCGCGGAAGAGCTCAAGGCGAAGTATCAGGCGCAGCTCGCCGAAGCCCGTGAGCAGGCACAGGCCATCACGGACAAGGCGGAGAAGGTCGCCAGCCAGCTCCGCGAGGACAAGCTCCAGGAGACGAAGCGCGAGGTCGAGCAGATGAAGGAGTCTGCCCGCGCCGAGATCCAGCGCGACCAGGAGCGCGCCCAGGACCAGATCCGGGCGCAGGTCGTCGCGCTCTCCATCCAGGCCGCCGGCAAGATTGTCAGCGACAAGATGACGGCGGACGCGGACGCAGAGGAAGTTGGCAAATTCATCGACACGCTTGACAAAGATAAGATTGGTGATCTGTCATGCTGAACCTGCAACTTGCACGCAAATATTCCCGCGCCATCTTCGAGCTGGCGCAGGACGAGGGAAAGCTCGTCCCGTACGGTGAGGAGCTCGCAGGCGTTTACAAGGACCTTGAAAGCGTCCCGGGCATCTGGGGCTATTTCTCGAACCCGGAGCTCCAGCGCAGCGACAAGAAGGCGCTCATCAAGAAGCTCTTCGAAGGGGAGCTCTCCGAGGACGTCTACCATTTCCTGCTGCTGCTCGTCGACAAGCGCCGCATGAGCCTCTTCCCGGCCATCGTGAGCCAGTATGAGGAGCTCTCGAACGAGGCGCGCCACATCGTCGTCGCGGACGTGACGACGGCACGCACGCTGTCGAAGGAGCAGAAGGACAAGCTCGAAGACAAGCTCGAAGTCGTGACGGGCAAGACCGTGAAGGTCCGCCTGCACGAAGATCCGAAGATCATCGGCGGTGTCATCGTCCGCATCGGGGACAAGCGCATCGACGGAAGCGTCACCGGCAAACTCTCCGCACTGGCGGGCGAGCTGATGGCAACGAAATGAGGGGTGACTGCTAGGTATGAAAATGAATCCGGAAGAAATCACCGCCATCATCAAGGATCAGATCAAGAACTACAATGTCGATCTGAACGTCGATGATGTCGGAACCGTCATCGAAGTCGGTGACGGCATCGCCCATATCCATGGCCTCGACAAGGCCATGGCCGGCGAGCTGCTCGATTTCGGTCATGATATTTATGGTCTGGTCCTGAACCTTGAGCAGGACAACGTCGGCGCTGTTATCCTCGGCGGCGACACGAAAATCGAAGAAGGTGACGAGGTCAAGCGCACGGGCCGCATCATGCAGGTGCCGGTCGGCGAGAACATGATCGGCCGCGTCGTTGACGCACTCGGCCGCCCCATCGACGGCAAGGGCGCCATCAAGACGACGGAGACGCGCCCGGTCGAGTTCCACGCGCCGGGCATCGCTGACCGCCAGCCGGTCAAGCAGCCGCTGCAGACGGGCATCAAGGCCATCGACGCCCTCGTGCCGATCGGCCGCGGCCAGCGCGAGCTCATCATCGGCGACCGCGGCATCGGCAAGACGGCCATCGCGGTCGATACCATCCTGAACCAGAAGGGCCAGGACTGCATCTGCGTCTACGTCGCCATCGGCCAGAAGGCTTCGACGGTCGCGCGCGTCGTCAAGACGCTCGAAGAGCACGGCGCGATGGAGTACTCCATCGTCGTCGCTGCGACGGCTGCCGAGAGCGCACCGCTGCAGTACCTCGCACCGTACGCCGGTGTCGCGATGGCAGAGCACTTCATGTATCAGGGCAAGCACTGCCTCTGCATCTACGACGACCTCACGAAGCATGCAGCCGCTTACCGCGCGATGTCCCTGCTGCTCCGCCGTCCGCCTGGACGCGAGGCATACCCGGGCGATGTCTTCTATCTGCACTCCCGTCTGCTCGAGCGCGCCGCGAAGCTCAATGACGAGCTCGGCGGCGGCTCCATCACGGCTCTGCCAATCATCGAGACGCAGGCCGGTGACCTTTCCGCGTACATCCCGACGAACGTCATCTCCATCACGGATGGCCAGATCATGCTCGAGACGGGCCTCTTCAACTCCGGTGTCCGCCCGGCTATCAACGTCGGCCTCTCGGTCTCCCGTGTCGGCGGCTCGGCGCAGATCAAGGCCATGAAGCAGGTCGCAGGCACGATGCGCCTCGACCTCGCGCAGTACCGCGAGCTCGCGGCGTTCTCGCAGTTCGCCTCCGACCTCGACAAGGCCACGAAGGCTCAGCTCGACCGCGGCGAACGCATGGTCGAGACGCTGAAGCAGCCGCAGTACAGCCCGCTGCTCGTCGAGGAGCAGGTGCTCGTGCTCTACACGGCCGTCCACGGCTTCCTCGCCGACATCCCGACGGAAAAAGTCGTCGAGTTCCAGGAGAGCTTCCTGAAGTTCATGCGCACGGCACACCCGGAAGTGGCGAAGAAGATTGCCGAGCAGAAGAAGCTCGACGACGCGCTCGAAAAAGAGATCACGGCGGCCATCAAGGAGTTCAAGGAAACCATTCCGTACAAGATGGCATGAGCGAGGTGATTCTTTTTGGCTAGTTTACAGGATATCCGCCATCGCATCAAAAGCGTGACGAGCACGAAGCAGATCACGAGCGCCATGAACATGGTCGCGACGAGCCGCCTGCGCCATGCCAAGGAAGCGGCGAATGCCAACGCGCCTTACGCGAAGAAGGTCATCGAGGTCGTGCAGGAAGTCGCGGCGAATGCCGGGGCCGATTTCCAGCATCCGCTCCTCGAGACGCATCCGGGCGGCAAGCGCCTCGTCTTCGTCATCACCTCGGACAAAGGCCTCGCGGGCGCGTATTCCTCGAATGCCTGCAAGGCGGCACACGCCATCGCCGAGAACAAGGCCGATACCGACCTCTTCGTCGTCGGCCGCAAGGGCGAAGCCTATTTCAAGAATCGCGGCTACCACATCGTGAAGTCCCATACAGGGCTAAGCGAGCGACCGCAGTTCGAGCATGCGCGCACGATTGCGCTCGAGCTCATCGACCTCTTCAAATCCGGCGCGTATCGCGAAGTCGTGATGATTTACACGAAATTCATTTCGGCCATCAGCTGCGAGCCGCAGACGGAGAAAGTCCTGCCGCTCACGATGGACAGCGAGGAAGCGAAGGGCCCGCATGCCGAGTACATCTATGAACCGGATGCGGCGACCGTCCTCGGCTTCCTGCTCCCGCAGTATCTCTACACGACGATTTACGCATCGCTCTTGCAGTCCGCAGCGAGCGAGCTGAGTTCCCGCATGAACGCGATGAGCAACGCGACGGACAACGCCACGGAGCTCATCGACCAGCTGAACCTGCACTACAACAAGGTACGCCAGGCTGGCATCACGACGGAGCTCAACGAAATCGTCGCGGGCGCCGAAGGCCTGAAGTAACGCCAGGGGCTGAAGCAGTTTATCGCCAGGGGCTGAAGCAGTTAGGAGGTTTCCCATTGGCAAAAGGTAAAGTCGTACAGGTCATCGGACCTGTCGTAGATATTGAATTTCCGGCAGGCGAGCTGCCGGCAATCCTGAACGCCGTCACGATCAAAGGCACGGTCGGCGATGGTATCAAGATCGATCTCGTCGTCGAAGTCATGCAGCACCTCGGCGACAGCGTCACGCGCTGCATCGCCATGTCCTCCACGGACGGCCTCCAGCGCGGCATGGTTGCCGAGGACACCGGCTCTCCAATCAAGGTTCCGGTCGGCAACGAGTGCCTCGGCCGCGTCTTCAACGTGCTCGGCCAGACGGTCGACCACGATCCGACGCCGGTCGGCAACAAGGAGTTCTGGCCGATTCATCGTCCGGCTCCGAAATTCGAGGATCAGGAGACCTCGACGTCCATCCTCGAGACGGGCATCAAGGTCGTCGACCTCATCGCGCCGTATTCTAGAGGCGGCAAGACGGGCCTCTTCGGCGGCGCAGGCGTCGGCAAGACGGTCCTCATCATGGAGCTCATCCACAACATCGCGACCGAGCATGGCGGCTACTCCGTCTTCGCAGGCGTCGGCGAGCGCACCCGTGAGGGCAACGACCTCTGGGGCGAAATGAAAGAGTCCGGCGTCATCGACAAGACGGCCCTCGTCTACGGCCAGATGAACGAGCCGCCTGGAGCACGTATGCGCGTCGCTCTGACGGGCCTGACGATGGCAGAGTATTTCCGTGATGTCCAGCATCAGGACGTCCTGCTCTTCGTCGACAACATCTTCCGCTTCATCCAGGCAGGTTCCGAGGTTTCGGCCCTGCTCGGCCGCATGCCGTCGGCCGTCGGCTATCAGCCGACGCTCTCCACGGACATCGGCGCCCTGCAGGAGCGCATCACGTCCACGAAGGAAGGCTCCATCACGTCCGTCCAGGCCGTCTATGTCCCGGCCGACGACCTCACCGACCCGGCACCGGCTGGCACGTTCACGCATCTGGATGCGACGACCGTCCTTTCCCGCCAGATCGCCGAGCTCGGCATCTATCCGGCCGTCGATCCTCTGGACTCCACGAGCCGTATCCTCGACCCGCACATCATCGGCGAGGAGCACTACCGCGTCGCGCGCGGCGTGCAGGCCGTCCTCCAGAAGTACAAAGACCTGCAGGACATCATCGCCATCCTCGGCATGGAAGAACTCTCCGACGAGGACAAGCTCACGGTCTCGCGTGCCCGCAAGATCCAGCGCTTCCTCTCGCAGCCGTTCTTCGTCGCCGAAGTCTTCACGGGCTCGCCCGGCAAGTACGTCCCGCTCAAGGAGACCATCCGCGGCTTCAAGGAAATCCTCGAAGGCAAATACGACGATCTCCCCGAGAATGCCTTCTACATGGTCGGCACCATCGACGAGGCTGTCGAGAAAGCGAAGAAGATCCAGGCTGAGGAGGGATAATCGATGTCCACCATCCAGCTCCAGATCGTCTCCCCGGACAAAGTCGTCTATGAAGCCGATATCGCCATGCTCATCGTCCGCTCGACGGGCGGCGAGCTCGGCATCCTGCCGCATCACGCACCGCTCGTCACGGGCCTCGTGCCGCATGCGATGCGCGTGAAGATGCCGGAGGGCGACGAGCAGCTCATCGCCGTCGCTGGCGGCTTCATGGAAGTCACGCCCGAGAAGATTTCCGTCCTCGCGAGCGCTGCCGAGCAGCCGATCGACATCGACGTCAATCGCGCCAAGCAGGCCTACGCCCGCGCCAAGGAACGCATCGAGAAATTCCACCAGGGCCCGCCCGCAAGCGAAGACATCGACTTCGAGCGCGCCGAGCTCGCCCTGCACCGCGCCATCGCGCGCCTGCAGGCGACGGAAACGGAATTCGAATGATTGCATGAAAAAAGAACCGCTCTCTGCGCGAGGGCGATTCTTTTCTGTATAGATATGGAAAAGCCCCTGGGTTGCAATCCCGGGGGCTTTGTTCAGCATGACATCTTCTCACGTCTTAGCTTACTTGTATTCTACCATATTTTGCAGAAAATGCAAGGATTTGCTATAATAGCGTTGCTGCGGAACATCCTCTGTGCGCGGTAGGAGGAGGTGTTCAGCATGACGCCGTATCTTCTCACGTTCTTTGTGTCGGTCGCAGCAAGTGTAACCAGCTATTACATTTGCAAGTGGCTTGATCGGCACTGACGCAGCAAAAGCACAAAAAGTCTCGGAGTCGCAAACCGAGCAGGAAGGGTCAGCTTCGGCTGGCCTTTTTCTATGAAATCAAAAATTGTTTTATTGCAGCAGCTCGAGCACACTCGATGCGTTCTGATTTGCCTGCGCGAGCATGGCTTGAGCGGACTGGGCGAGGACGTTGGCTTTTGTGTATTCCGTCATTTCTTTTGCCATGTTGGCATCGCGAATTGTAGATTCGCTCGATTGCGTGTTTTCGTTGCTCGTCGTGAGATTGCTGACGGTGTAGTCGAGTCGGCTCTGGTAGGCGCCCATGCGCGTTTGGTTGTCGAGCGCATAGTTGATGGCAACGTCCAGCGTGAAAAGCGCCAAAGACGATTCATCGCGTGTCAATACGTTCACGTTATCCAGGCCGAGCGACGCGGAACGCATATCCTTGATGAAAATGTTTGTTGCCTGATTTGCTTTTGTACCATGATGAATCACAAGGGGGGTATAGTATTTTTCGAGTGCCCACGAGGGCTCTTCATCGATGCTAGAATCGTCCCATGCCAGATTGGTGCTGCCGACTGTGCCACTCACGCCTCTGCCGATGGTTTCGCCGTGGGTGCTGCTTGCGGAGATGGTGGCGAATCGGCTGACGGTGATGCTCTGCGTATAGCCATGATCACAACCCGTTCCGATGCCTGCCGCCCACTCGCTTTCTGCTGAGATGATTGCATCTTTGCCAATGGTGATGGCGCCTGTGTCAGAAACTTTCGCACGATACGGTGTGGCGTCGCCAAAACTCACACCAGTACCGCCAATACCGGCACCCGTGCGAGATTTCAGATAAAATGTCCCGCCATTGATCGTGATGTTGCCGACCGTCGATTTTGCGCTTCCGCCAATGGCTGCACCATCATTATTGATTTCGATGTTGTATGTTCCGCTGTTGATGGTGATGTCAGGGCTTGTATACTCATCTTGATCGGTGCCGATGCCCGCGCAACTTTGGATACCCGTGTTCTTTACATTCAACGTGCCAGTGCCTTCGATGGTTAGACCTCCGCCCACATTGATAACGGCTTTGTTGTAATCATCGCGGGGGAGATAATTGATGTTGTTCGTCCCGAGAATCGTCAAATGATTGTCCGTTCCTTGGAACTTGATGATGGACGCATCGTTGCCGTTTTCGATGTTCAGACCATTGAGCCAGATGTTGGCATTTCCTCCCGATGGGCCGACGATATAGACATCATGCAGTGGTGTAGAGGAATAGAGGAATCTTCTTGTCGCAGTTCGATGTTTTGTCCGCCTGACACATAGACGGTACCGGTGAAACCGACGGGCAGCGTATAGACGCCGTCTGAGGAAATGGAAGTCGCGCTAAGGGACAAGACGGTTGACGAGCCTTCCGGCCGATTCTTGTATAGATAGTGGTCGCCGTAGTCGCCCCGCAGCAGCAGCCGTCCGTTGTAGTTCGTCGTGTTCGCGATGTCGTCGATTTCCTCGATGCGTTGCTGGAATTCTTTGTCAATCGTCGCGCGGTCAGTGTCGGTGTTGTGGTCGTTCGCCGAATCAATCGCCATAGTCTTCATGCTGCGCAGGTTGTTCACAATCTCCTGGATGCCGCCCTCAGCTGTGCGTACGAGGTTCTTGCCGGTCTGCACATTCTCGATGTCCTGATCGAGCGACCGCAAGCGCACGCGCATCTTTTCCGAGATGGCATATTCTGACGCGCCATCGCCAGCACTGTTGACTTTCATGCCGGATGCGACTTTTTTGAGCTCTTTGCCGAGCGTCGTATCGTTCTTCTTGAGCTCGCCGAGTGCCGCCATCGTTGCGCCGCTATTCATGATCTGCATGCGGGTTCCCTCCCTTTTGTGGGCTGTCTTCTACCTATATTATCGTCGAAACGACAGAAACATTAAGGGGGTAGTGAAAATTTTATGTGGGGATAAGAAAATGAATGGTCAAGTGCGCGAGAACTTTCTATCAGAAACTTGTCAGGACATGCAACGTCCGTTAAAATGAAAGGAACAAGGAAAGCACGTACGAAAGGAGATTTTTCATGGACATCCTCCATTTTGCCGAACACATGCCCGAAACCATCCGCCAGCGCATCGTGAAGCGCGTCTTCCGTCCTGGCGAAGCGCTCATGCGCAAGGGCGAGCCCGTCACGCATGTCTACCTCCTCATCGAGGGCGCGACGCGCGTCAGCAACGAGTTCGAGAGCGGCCACCGCTACACGTTCGCGCAGATTGACGCGCCGGACATCCTCGGCGATCTCGAAGCGCTGAGCCATCAGGAGAGCTATGCGACGACGAACGAGGCGCTGACGCAGTGCACGGTCTACGCGCTGACGATTGACACGTTCTATGCGTGGCTGCGGGAGGACAATGCGTTTGCCATCCGCGTGGCTGAGCTCTTGGCCATCAAGATGTATCCAACATCGGACGAAAACGGCCGCATCAAGTTCCTGCCGAGCGTGCTGCGGCTTGAGAACTATCTCCTGCGTCGCATCGGCGGCGTCGATACCGACCTCTTCGTGCTGCACACGGGCAGGCAGGAAATCGCCGATGATATCGGCACGAGCGTCAAGACCGTCAACCGCGGCGTCACGAAGCTCAAGGAGGCGGGGCTCATCGGGCTGTCGCATGGAAAAATCACGATTTCGCGCGAGCAGAAGATGAAGATTGCAGAAGAGCTGGAGCGGTCGGAGTGAAGCTTTCCAAACGAGATGTGCTGCTCCTGCTGATGCTGTTTGCAGCTTCGTTCCTCCCATTGGCATTTTTCGGCTGGAACGGGAATCCCGTGGCGCGGGCGGTGGTGTCGGTCGATGGAGAGGAAGTCCGCACGATTGCGCTGACGACGCATGAGGGATGCGAATCGTTCACCGTCGAGACGCCGGATGGCTGGAACACCGTGACCGTCGACGGTCACACGATTGCCGTCACGGATGCCGACTGTCACGACAAAATCTGCGTGAAAACTGGCGCCATCTCGCAGAAGGGTGAAGTCATCGCCTGCCTGCCGCACAAGCTCATCATCGAAATCAAATAAGCAAAAAGGACGTATCTTTCATGTCTCGCACGTTCCGTCTCACGTATCTCGCCTTGCTGACCGCCGTTTCGCTCTCGCTCTTCGTGCTCGAGGGGATGCTGCCCATCCCGTTCCTCGCGCCGGGCGCAAAGCTCGGCCTCGCAAACATCGTGACCGTCGTCGCGCTCTATACGCTCACGCCGCGCGATGCGCTGCTCGTCGTCTGCCTGCGCATCGGCCTTGCAAGCCTCTTCGGCGGCGGGCCGACCGTCTTCCTCTATAGCCTTGCGGGCGGTCTGCTGTCTTTTGTCACCATGCTCGCACTCCAGCGGACGAACGCTTTCTCCCTCCCGGCCGTCAGCGCTGCCGGGGGGCTTTTCCACCATCTCGGCCAGCTCTTCGCCGCCGTCGCCATGACCGGCACGCCGACGCTCCTGACCTATCTCGCCATCCTCGGGCCGATTGGGATGGTGACCGGGATGCTGACAGGATGCGTGGCGGGGATGATTCGAAAACGAAGCATGAAAGTCAAAATTTCTTGATTTGGTGCGATTCTTTGGAGATGACCGGCACATAGCAGGCATGCTTTCCATATCCTTCAAGTCGCAGATGGCCGCTGTCTTTGAGCTGGCGCAGCAGTCGATAGGCCTGTGAAGTGTGGATGTGGAGGAGCTCGGCAACGTCGGCGCGGGTGATGCTGCCTTTTTGATGGGCGAGCTTCAGGATGAGCTCAGGATAGCGGACGGCGTCGATGTCCGTCTGGCGGACGTAGCTTGTTTCGATGCCCTGTGCATGATAGAGCCGTGCGCTCAGGAGATAGGTACAGCTCCGGCCGCTCCCGATGGCTTCCATCATGCCAGATTCAACGAGCGTTTCCAGCGTGGTGCGGATGCGATAGGATGGAATGTTGGTCGTTTGTCCAAGTTCTTCAATGGATTGACGTGGCGTGTGTTTCAGCGTGGCGAGCAGAAGGAGCTCATAAATGGTGAAGTCGCGGCCAAGTATTTTTTGTTCCTCAGCCAGCATGGCGATGAAGGCTTTGTCAGGGGTGCTGTCGGGGATGTAGAGACGGACGGCCGTGCTCGTCGAAGTGCTGTAGTCGGGGAGCGCCTTGCCGTAGCGGAGCGAACCAGCATAAATGCGGTCGATGCCGCGCCCCGAGCGTTCTGCGAGGCCGATGCGTTTCAAGCAGTCGGCGAGAACGGGATTGCGGCCGTGTGGTTCGGCGTCGAGCAGATGATGCGCATCAATGCCTTGGAGGAAACCGCCGGGGTTGCTGATGGTCATCCCGTCATTTTCGATAAGAACACGGACGCGGCCGAGCATGGAATAGTCGCGGTGGCTGTAGGCATTGATGAGTGCTTCACGGAATGAGCGTTTGTCATAATGGGGAATCGGCAAACGGAACAGGCCGACGTCCATCTCGTCTTCGTGGTTGATGGCGGAGACGAAGCTATTGATTTTTTCGATGCTGGCGAGCAGCGGCAGCGTGAAGGTTTCATTGACACGGAGCGTCGTGCCATCCATGACTTGGATGGAAGATTCGGCCGTCGGGATGAGCGACTGCAGGCGGTCTTCGCGGCCGAGCAGCAGGAGCCCTGTAACGGTCGGGCGGAATATGTCGCCATTGCGCACGACAAGGCGGAGCGCTTTTTCAAGTTCGAGGTCATCGAGTTCGAGCAGCGCAGGCTCACCGTGCTGAGCGCGGATGATGTCGCGCAGGCGTCCTCTCTCGGCGGCAGAAAAATCATCTCGTGTGGCATCTGGGAGCGGTTGCGCGGAAAAATCGAGCAGCGAGAGGTCGGACAGACGATGCGGGATTTCATATGGATACATCGGGACATTTTCCGGTGTGCCATCTGCTTTAAGGCGGCGGCGAAGAATCTTGCCGGACGAGCTCGCGACAATGGCGTTGCTCTTCGGCACGTCGAGCTGCAGCACTTCGAGCGGCCCTTGCGTGAGAATCAAGGCGCGTGTGCTGACAGGTGGAACGGTCTTGTTCGCGAGGAATGCTGTGAGGCGTGTGATGTCGCGATGCTTTTTGTGGAGACCGGTCACGGTGCCGTCATCTTCGAGGCCGAGGTAAAGTGTGCCACCCTCTGTGTTTGCGAAAGCCACAACGACGTCGATGATATCGCTGTCGGGCAGGCAGTTCTTGTCGCTCTTGAATTCAATCGTCATCGTTTCTTTCGTCGGAAACGTGCACATGGAAAAACCCCCTTGTCGTTCTTGATGTCATTTTAACGCACGCGTGCGTTAGATGCAATCATTTTTAACGCACGCGTGTGTTAAAATGCGTTCTATGTGTGTTATTTTGATACCTCCTTTGCATATATTGACTTTTATAAATACCATGCGCTGTCGCATTTCAACGGTATTTTTTTTGCGCTCGATGTGGTAGAATAGAAGCCGTATGAAACGAGGATGGGAGGATTCTGTATGAAGATTACGATTGGCAGCGACCACGGGGCCGTTGCTCTGAAGGATGAGGTCAAGATGGTGCTCGCGGAGTATGGCGATATCGAGGTGACGGATGTCGGCACGTTCGGCACGACGTCGGTCGATTATCCGGACATCGCGGAGAAGGTCTGCGCCGATGTCGTCAGCGGCAAGTCTGACCGCGGCATCGCGCTCTGCGGTACGGGCATCGGCATTTCGATTGCCTGCAACAAGATCAAGGGCATCCGCTGCGCGCTTTGCAACGATGTCTATTCGGCGAAGATGTCGCGCCATCACAATGACGCGAACGTGCTTGCGATGGGCGGGCGCGTGCTCGGCAACGGGCCGGCGGGCGAAATCGTCCGCGCCTGGGTCGAGACGGGCTTCGACGGCGGCCGCCACGAGCGCCGGGTGAATAAAATTATGGCCTTGGAGCAGAAATAAGCTGATTTTTCACAAGTGAAGAGGAGGACGAACACATGAGCCTGATGGATGAACTGAAAGAATCCGATCCGAAAGTTTTCGAGGCGATTGATCACGAGCTGAATCGCCAGCGCACGAAGCTCGAGCTCATCGCGTCGGAGAACATCGTCTCGAAGGCGGTGCTCGAGGCGCAGGGCAGCGTGCTCACGAACAAGTACGCCGAAGGCTATCCTGGCAAGCGCTACTACGGCGGCTGCGAGTACGTCGATGTCGTCGAGCAGCTCGCCATCGACCGCGCGAAGAAGCTCTTCGGCGCGGAATACGCAAACGTCCAGCCACATTCCGGCGCGCAGGCGAACATGGCCGTCTTCTTCGCGCTCGTGAAGCCCGGCGACACGGTCATGGGCATGAACCTCACGGATGGCGGCCATCTCACGCATGGCTCGCCCGTCAACATGAGCGGCAAGTATTTCAAGATTGTGCCGTATGGCGTCCGCAAGGAAGACGAGCGCATCGACTATGACGAGCTCGAGCGCATCGCGAAAGAATGCCAGCCGAAGCTCATCGTCGCGGGCGCGTCCGCTTATGCGCGCATCATCGACTTCGAGCGCATGGCGAACATCGCGCACAGCGTCGGCGCCTATCTCATGGTCGACATCGCGCACATTGCCGGCCTCGTGGCCGCCGGCCTCCATCCGAGCCCGGTGCCGTACGCCGATGTCGTCACGACGACGACGCACAAGACGTTGCGCGGCCCGCGCGGCGGCATGATCCTCTGCAAGGACGCCGAGTTTGGCAAGCAGTTCAACAAGGCCATCTTCCCCGGCATCCAGGGCGGCCCGCTCATGCACGTCATCGCGGCAGAGGCCGTCGCGCTCGGCGAGGCGCTGAAGCCGAGCTTCAAGGAGTATGCAAAGCAGGTCATCAAGAACGCGAAAGTCCTCGCGGACGAGCTCACGGCCGATGGCTTCCGCATCGTCACGGGCGGCACGGACAACCACCTCATGCTCGTCGATCTCACGAGCAAGAACCTCACGGGCAAGGTCGCACAGAACCTCCTCGACGAAGTCAACATTACGGTCAACAAGAACACGATTCCGTTCGAGCCGCTGTCCCCGTTCGTCACGAGCGGCATCCGTCTCGGCTCGCCAGCGCTCACGACGCGCGGCTTCAAGGAAGACGACATGAAGGAAGTCGCTGACATCATCGCGCTCGTGCTCGACCATCCCGAGGACGCGGCCGCAAAGGAAGAGGCCAAGAAGCGCGTCGCGGCGCTCTGCAAGAAATATCCTCTCTACGAATAATCGAATCATCGAAGGAGTTTTTGAAAGAACATGGCAGAAGAACTGAACGTCCATCTCATCGACCATCCGCTGATCCAGCACAAGCTCACGCTCATGCGCGAAAAGGAGACGGGCACGAAGGATTTCCGCGAGCTGCTCGAAGAAATCGCGATGCTCATGACGTATGAAATCACGCGCGACTTCCCGCTGAAGGACAAGGCCATCGAGACGCCGGTCGCGAAGTGCACGGGCAAGGTGCTCGCGGGCAAGAAGGTCGGCGTCGTGCCGATCCTGCGCGCGGGCCTCGGCATGATGAACGGCGTCATCCGCATGATCCCGGCCGCGCGCGTCGGCCACATCGGCCTCTATCGCGACCCTGAGACGCTGAAGCCGGTCGAGTACTACTGCAAGCTGCCGAAGGACGTCGCGGAGCGCACGCTCATCGTCACCGATCCGATGCTCGCGACGGGCGGCAGCTCGGCGGCGGCGCTGACGCTGCTCAAAGAGAAGGGCGCGAAGTCCATCACGCTCATGTGCCTCGTCGCGGCGCCCGAAGGCATCCGCGTCGTCAACAAGGAGCATCCGGACGTCCCCGTCTACGTCGCGGCCATCGACGACCACCTCAATGACAAGGGCTACATCGTCCCGGGCCTCGGCGACGCCGGCGACCGCATCTTCGGCACGCTGTAAGCTTGAACCCATCAGAACCCATCATCGGGAAGCTTTTTCGGAAGCCTCCCGATTTTTTTATGCCTGTGCCTGTGCAGCAAGCATAACGATTCGTTATGTCTGAAATAGAAAACCGTTTCTTTACAGTAGACAGAAGTGCATGTAAGATAAAGCCATGCTTCGCGAATGAAACAGTCGCGAGGGAGAAAACGTTTTTGAAGAAGAGAAAATGGAATGGAGGAGACACATCATGAAGAAGCTATTGGCACTCTGTTCGGCGCTGATTCTCTGCATCGGCTTGCTCACGGGCTGCGGTGGATCGCAGCAGGCGAGCTCCGGTTCAGGTTCGGGCTCCGGTGATTATCATGGCGCGCTCAAGGGCGTCGAGCTCGCGGTCGGCACGTCCGGCACGTATGCGCCATTCTCGTATTTCAAGGAAGACGGCACGACGCTGACGGGCTACGATATCGCGCTCGTGCAGAAGCTCCAGGAAATCCTCGGTTTCACGATCAAGGATGACAAGCTCCAGGACATGGACTACGGGCCGCTCGGCACGTCGCTGAGCCAGGGCCAGCTCGATGTCGGCGCTGCCGCCCTCTGCGCGACGGACGAACGCAAGAAGAACATGGATTTCTCCGATGTCTACTATGATGCCGGCATCGTCGTCATCGTCGCAAAGGACAACAATACGATCAAGAGCGTCGATGACCTGAAATCCGGCAAGTACAAGGTCGCCGTCCAGACGGGCTGCGCGGCGTACGAGTACGCATCGAAGGAACTGCCGCAGGAGTGCCTCCAGTCGTTTGACTCGCAGGCGCTCGCATACAAGGCCGTCGAAGATGGCCAGGCCGATGCAACGCTCTACGACCAGCCGGGCACGGCCTATGGCATCAAGACGGGCAAGCTCAACGTGAAGATCGTCGGTGACGAGTTCTTCAAAGGCCAGGCACCGTATACGATCGCGTTCTCGAAGAACATCGTGAAGAAGCATCCGGACATCATCAAGCAGTTCAATGCAGCGCTCAAGGAGCTCAAGGAGAACGGCACGCTCGACCAGCTCAAGAAAGAATACGTCGATTGATGAGATAAACAACCGCGAAGGGGTGTGACATTATGGATGCAGCGGTATTCACTGCGGTCCTGCCGATGCTCGTCAAAGGATTCTACATCACGATGGAGATTGCCATCATCGGCATCCTGCTGGGCTTCGTGCTCGGCGCGGCGAGCGGCTATGCGCTCCAGAGCGGGAGCCGCGTGGCGCAGGCGGTCGCGGGCGTCTATGTCTGGATTATCCGCGGCACGCCGATTGTCGTGCAGGCGCTCTACGTCTATTTCGTCGTGCCGGCGATCATCTCGCTCGCGCAGGGCGAGCAGTACGTGCTCGACAGCACGATTGCAGGCATCATCGTCATTACGGTGAATGCGGGCGCGTTCATCTCGGCCATCGTCAAAGGCGCGCTCGAAAGCGTCGATGTCGGCCAGATCGAGGCGGGCTATGCGCTCGGCCTCACGAAGCGGCAAGTGCTGTTCCACGTCATCATCCCGCCCGCGTTCAAGGTGATGCTGCCCGCGCTTTTCAACCAGTTCATCATCTCCGTCAAGGACACGGCGATGCTCTCGATTATCTCGGTCAACGAGATTACGCGCCAGACGCAGAACTACGTGGCGCGGACGTACAACACGATTCCGGCCTATACGATGTGCGCGGTGTTCTACCTCGTGTTGCTCTCGGCGCTCATGATTCTGCAGCACGTCGTAGAGCAGCGCTTGAAGAAATGAGGTGCGCGATATGGAAGCAGAGAAGAAAGACGTCGTCATCTCCGTCGAGCACCTCGTGAAATCGTTCGGCGATCTCGAAGTGCTCAAAGACATCAATCTCCAGGTGCACGAAGGCGAAGTCGTCTGCATCATCGGGCCGTCCGGCTCGGGAAAAAGCACGCTTCTCAGGTGCATCAACCAGCTTGAGCAGCCGACGGGCGGTGCCATCAAGTACCACGGCAGTGACATGCTCGCGAAGGGCGCAGACATCCGCGCGTTTCGCGAAAAGGTCGGCATGGTGTTCCAGCGGTTCAACCTGTTCCCGCTGAAGACCGTGCTCGGCAACGTCACGCTCGCACCGGTGCTGACGGGGCACAAGAAGAAGGCTGAGGCCGAACAGCTTGCGATGGAGCTTTTGAAGAAAGTCGGCCTCGAAAGCAAGGCGGACGCGAAGCCCGCGATGCTCTCGGGCGGCCAGCAGCAGCGCGTGGCGATTGCCCGCGCGCTCGCGATGGAGCCCGAGGCGCTGCTTTTTGACGAGCCGACGTCGGCGCTCGACCCCGAGCTCGTCGGCGAGGTGCTCGCCGTCATGAAGTCGCTCGCCGAAGGCGGCATGACGATGGTCATCGTCACGCACGAGATGGCATTCGCGCGCGATGTCTCCGACCATGTCGTCTTCATGGCGAACGGCTACATCGTCGAAGAAGGGCCGCCGCAGGAATTCTTTGCCCATCCGAAGGAGGAGCGCACGAAAGCCTTCCTTTCGCGCTTCCTCGATGGCTGAGTTTTTGAGAAAGGAGGCACGTCATGGCACCTGTTCCTGATTTTCCCGATGTTCCGCAGGACACGGAGCATTTCGTCATCACGATCAACCGTGATTTCGGCAGCCTCGGGCGTCCCATCGCGCGGCGGCTCGCCGAGCTCCTCGGCGTCGAGTTCTACGACCGCGACATCGTCGAGGCGACAGCGAAAAAGCTCAACAAGCCCATTTCCGTCATCAGCGATGCCGAAGAGCAGAAAGCCTCGGGCTTCTTCCGCATGCTGTTCCCGCTTGGACGCACGACGGCGCCGCATCAGAAGACGCTGTTCGAGACGCAGTCGGCCTTCATCCAGCAGGTTGCATCGACGCAGTCGTGCATCATCGTCGGCCGCTGCGCGGACTACGTGCTGCGCGACCATCCGAACGCGATGAACATTTTCATTTACGCACCCTACGCCGACCGCCTCGCGAACTGCGTGGGCCCGCTCAAGATGGACAAGCGCACCGCGAAGAAGATGATCGCGGGCGTCGACAAGGCGCGGGCGGCCTACCATCGATACTGGGCAGGCTATCCCGCGAACGACCCGGAACACAACCACATCATCATCAACAGCGCCCTGCTCGAAGTCGAGGGGACGGCGCAGGCGCTCGCCGCCATCGCCCGCGTGCGGTTCCATCTCACGGGCAGTCAAGGAGGGGAGGACGATGCGACCGCAGAAATCTGAATGGAAGCTCCAGCCGCGCATGAAATCGCGGGTGTATGAATACGCGCTCAAGACCATCGACTCGCACACGGAGGGGGAATCGACCCGCATCGTTTACGACGGGTTCCCGGCGCTCCACGGCGCGACGATGATGGAAAAGAAGCAGGATCTCATCGACCACTACGATTTCCTGCGGCGCGCGCTCATGCTCGAGCCGCGCGGCCACCGCGACATGTTCGGCGCCGTGCTGACAGAGCCTGTGCATGCGGAAGCGGACTGCGGCGTCATCTTCCTCGACAGCGGCGGCTGCCTCAACATGTGCGGCCACGGCAGCATCGGCACGGCGTCGATGCTCGTCGAGACCGGCATCGTCGAGGCCAGGGAGCCCTTTACCGACGTCGTGCTCGACGCGCCGTCCGGCCTCATCCGCACGCGCGTCAAGGTCGAGGACGGCCATGCGGCCGAGGCGAGCATCTGGAACGTGCCCGCGTTCCTCTACCGCGCCGACGTCATGCTCCGCGTCCCCGAAGTCTTCGCCGCCTGCACGATGAGCGGCACGACGCACATTCCTTGCGACATCGCCTTCGGCGGCTCGTTCTTCGCGCTCGTCGATGCCGATGCGCTCGGGTTGCCTTTGAAGACAGAAAATATTGACAACATCACGCGCCTCGGCATGGCGCTCCGCCACGCCGTCAACACGCAGGAGCACATCCAGCATCCGACGCTGCCCATCACGACAGTCGATCTCGTCGAGTTCTACAGCCGGGACTGTGACGCGGATGCGGACCTCCGAAACTGCGTCGTCTTCGGCGACGCGCAGGTCGATCGCTCGCCCTGCGGCACGGGCACGAGCGCGAAGATGGCCGTGCTCCATGCGAAAGGGAAATTGCCGCTCGGCAAGACGTTCCGCTACGAGAGCATCACGGGCAGCATCTTCGTCGGCAAGCCTGTGCGCGACGTCCTCATCGAAGGCACGGCGACAAGCGGCGGCCAGGGCATCCGGGGCATCATCCCGCAGATCACCGGCAGTGCCCACATCACGGGCATGAATGAGTGGATCATCGACGAGCGCGACGCGCTCCGCTACGGCTTCCTGATTGGCAAGACCGAGCCAGCGCCCGCGCACCAGCGGGTGATTCAGCCATTGCCGAATGCTGAAAGAGCGTCGTAAAACGAACTTTGTAAATCAAATTCAGGCTCCCTCTCAGAGGGAGCTGTCAGTGAAGCTGACTGAAGGAGTGGCGGAGGTAGGACAGAACATGATACACGAGTGTATTGGCGAAGGTAGAACTTAGGTCGTCCCTTCGACCTCGCAATCGATAGAAACGTTACGCTCCACCTTCGCCACTCCCACCACCGCTGACGCGGTCCCCCTCCCTCTGAGAGGGAGGCTGAAGTTAGAGGGTGGCGAAGATTGCCCAGACAAGAAGGTGAACACATGGAAACTTTCATCTATCCGCTCCATCAATCCATCGGCGCCCCTTCCGTTCCCGTCGTGGAAGTCGGGACGGAGGTGCGCCGCGGCGAGATGCTCGCGGCAGCGCCGGAGGGAAAGCTCGGCTGTCCGATTCACGCATCCGTCACGGGGCGGGTTGCGGCCGTCACGGCAGACGCCATCACCGTTGAAGCGGAGGACGTCCCTGTATCGATGACGGACGTGCCGTTTGAAAAGCTCGCGCTCGCCGCTCCGCTCGACATGGTCCGCGCGTCCGGCCTCGTTGGCCTCGGCGGGGCGGGATTCCCCGCCGCAGTGAAGTATGCGAAGCCTTTAGGCCCCTCGGGCACGGTCATCATGAACGCCGCCGAGTGCGAGCCGATTCTCTCCCACAACATCGACGCGCTCGAGCAGCATCCCGAAGCGGCGCTGCGCGGCCTCGCAATCGCGATGGATCTCGCGGGCACGCCGCATGGCGTCATCGCCATCAAGGGCATCTACACGAAAGCCATCGCGGCACTCGAACACGCGCTGTCCAGCAGCCTGCCCGGCATGACGGGCAAGGACATCCGGCTCCACAAGCTCAAGAACATCTACCCCGTCGGCGAGGAACGCGCCATCGTGCGCGAAGTGCTCGGCACGCTGCTCGATGTGACCGACCTGCCATCAGCGGCTGGCGCCATCGTTTCGAATATCGAAACGCTCACGCGCATGCACGAGGCGGTCGACCTCGGCAAGCCGCTGATGGACAAAGACCTGACCGTTGCGGGCAAGCTCGAAAAGCACATGGGCGAAACGCTCATCTATCACGACGTGCCGATTGGCCGCATGATCTCCTCGATGCTCGATATTGCGGGCGGCACGATGGCGGCGGATTCCTATGGCGAACTCTTGATGGGCGGCCCGTTCACAGGCCACCGCACGACGTCCGGCGCGCCCATCGTCAAGACGACGGGCGGCATCATCGTCACGGAATGCTTCCCGAAAGCGCCACCAAAAATCGGCCTGCTCGTCTGCGCGTGCAGCGCGGCTGAAGCGCGCATGAGAGAAGTCGCCGCCTCGCTTGGCAGCACTGTCGTTGGCATCGAATACTGCAAGCAGGCGCTCCCCGTCAAAGCCGCGCGCAAATGCAAGAATCCCGGCATCTGCCCCGGGCAGGTCGCCAAGATCCTCGCGCTCAAGAAAGCCGGTGCGCAGGCCGTGCTGATCGGCAACTGCACCGACTGCACGAACACCGTCATGACCTGCGCCCCCGCGCTCGGCCTGCCCGTGTACCATGTGACGGACCAGGCGCTCCGCTCGGTCAACCAAAAGCTTATCCGCAAGATTCACACCCCCAGTCAGCTTCGCTGACAGCCCCCTCGGGGAGGGGGCCTTGGGAACAAACCAGAAGGAGGAATCCCCCATGTCCATGACAAAAGAACAGGCAGAAGCTCATCTCGCCGACCCTGCTGTTTTCTGCTGCCGTCGGCAGAAAGGATTGACCATCAGCGCCGCCGACCTCGAAGATCCCGATATTTTCGACGACATGGAGGAGGCGGGCCTGCTGAAGCTCAGCCCCGACGGCCTTACGGTCGCCGAAGTCCTCGGCTCGACGCTGACGCAGGATGTCGAGGCTCTGACGCCGATCACGGCGGACGTGCTCGACCATGTCGGCGCGAAAGTCGGCGCGCCTGCTGTGGCGCCCGCCGCACCTGCACCAGCTGCCGCCGCCAAGCCTGCGGCTGCCCCGATTTCCACGACGATGACAGGAGGCACCATGCACATCCAGATTGACGCGGCCGAAAAAATTGCCGGCCTTTCCATCGACATCCCGCTCGGCGGCCTCGGCGCTGGCGCAGGAGCTGCGATTGCCGCAGCGGCTGCACCGGCCACCACTCCTGCCGCAAAGCCTGCCGGGACGAAGAAAGTCATCCGCACGCTGATCAAGAAGCACATCAAGATCACGGATGCCGTCATCGGCACGGAGACGAAGATTGAGAACGGCGTCATCACCATTGACGGCAGCCTTGTGGACAAGGCTGTCAAGGAGGACCCGCTCTGCAAGAGCCTCAAGCTCGACGTCATCCATCCGAACGAGCGCCACATCTACACCGACACCATCATGGACGTCTGCCCGATTGCGACGAAAGTCGAAGGCGTGCTCGGCGAAGGCGTCACGAAAGTCGCGGACGGTGTCGTGTTCCTGCTGACGGGCGTTGACGAAGATGGCGTGCAGGTGCATGAGTTCGGCTCGTCCGAAGGCTTCCTCGACGAGAAGATGTACTTCGGCCATCCGGGCTGCGCCGACGAGGGCGACATCATCATCCGTTGCCATGCCGTCATCGCGAAGAAGTCCGGCATGACGCGCCCCGGCCCGTTTGCCGCGCACAAATGCGAGGACTACATCATCCAGGCTGTGCGCGACGAGCTCAAGAAATACGAGGGCGAAGTCGTGCGCGAGGAGCATTGTGAAGACCTGCGCCGCGAAGGCAATCCGCGCGTCGTGCTCGTCAAGGAAATCATGGGACAGGGCGCGATGCACGACAACGTCATCTGCCCGGTCGAGCCCTGCGGCGTCAAGGGCGGCCAGAAGAACGTCGACTGCGGCAACGTGCCGATCATGCTGACGCCGAACCAGGTGCGCGACGGCTCCATCCATGCGCTGACGTGCATTGGCCCGGCCACGAAGGAAATGACGCGCCACTACATCCGCGAGCCGCTCGTCGAAGGGCTCGCTGCCGATACGGAGCTCGACCTCATCGGCGTCATCTTCGTCGGCTCGCCGCAGGTCAATGACGAGAAAATGTGGGTCAGCGAACGCCTCGGCTCCCTGCTCGAATCGCTGGACATCGATGGATGCATCATCACGACCGAAGGTTTCGGCAACAACCACATCGATTTCATCCAGCACATCGGGCAGGCCGGCAAGCGCGGCATCCCCGTCGTCGGCGTTTCGTTCTGCGCGTATCAGGGCCAGCTCGTCGTCGGCAACAAGTACGCGGATGCGATGGTCGAGGAAAACATGGATGCGGGCGGTTTCGAGAACAACGTCTGCG
>ONJV01000087.1 GCA_900318215.1 uncultured Veillonellaceae bacterium | reverse complement strand
ATCCAGGCCGCTGTCAAGGAGCCGCGCCCCATCAATATGGACCGCGTCGACGCGCAGCAGGCGCGCCGCATGCTCGACCGCATCGTCGGCTACAAGCTGAGCCCGCTCCTCTGGCGCAAAATCCGCAAAGGACTCTCGGCCGGCCGCGTGCAGTCCGTGACGGTCAAGCTCATTTGCGACCGCGAAAAGGAAATCCAGGCGTTCGAGTCCGAGGAATATTGGACGGTCGGCATGAAGCTCCGCAAGGGGCGTTCGGCGATGTTCGCCGCCGACCTTGCAGTTGTCGATGGCAAGAAGCTCGCGATTCACGAAGAGGATGGCAAGAATTTCGTTCTGCACGACGAGAAGGCCGCGAATGCCATCGCAAACGAGCTCAAGAAAGCACCGCTTTCCGTTGCAGCTGTCAAGAAGAGCCAGCGCAAGCGCCGCCCGTCGGCCCCGTTCACGACGAGTTCGATGCAGCAGGATGCCGCGCGCAAGCTCGGCTATACGTCGCGCAAGACGATGATGCTCGCGCAGCAGCTCTATGAAGGCGTCGAGCTCGGGGGGCTCGGCCGCCAGGGCCTCATCACGTACATGCGCACGGATTCGACACGCATCTCGGAGATCGCGCAGGGCGAGGCGAAGGAATATCTCGTGGAGACGCTCGGCGCGGACTATGTGCCGGAAAAGCCGAACATCTATGCGGCGGGCAAGAAGGCGCAGGACGCGCACGAGGCCATTCGTCCGACGTCCATCCGCAACACGCCGGATGCCGTCGAGCCGTATCTGACGAAAGAGCAGGCGAAGCTTTACCGCCTCGTCTGGCAGCGCTTTGCGGCCAGCCAGATGACGTCGGCCGTCTACGACACGATGAGCGTCACGATTGCTGCAGGCGATCGCTGCCAGCTCAAATCGAATGGTTCCCGCCTGAAATTCGCAGGCTTCACGGCCGTCTATGCGGGCGCGGATCAGGCGAAGAAGGAAAAAGACGTCCTGCTGCCAGACCTCGAGGAAGGCGACGCGCTCGTCACCGCGAGCGTCGAGCCTCAGCAGCACTTCACGGAGCCGCCGCCGCGTTACAACGACGCTTCACTCGTCAAGACGCTCGAAGAAAAGGAAATCGGTCGTCCGAGCACGTACGCGCCGATCATCGAGACGATTCAGGCACGCGGCTACGTCCAGCGCGTGGACAAGCATTTCCAGCCGACCGAGCTCGGCTTCGTGCTCGACATGCTCGAGGAATATTTCAAGAAAATCGTCGATGTGAAGTTCACGGCGAACCTCGAGAACGAGCTCGACGAGATTGCGGACGGCAAGGTCGAGAAGAATGACCTCTTGCGCGAGTTCTACGACCCGTTCGAGCAGACACTCGAAAAGGCGGACGAGGCCATCGGCCATGTCGAGCTCCCCGTCGAAGTCTCGGATGTGCGCTGCGAGAAATGCGGCCGTCTCATGGTCGTCAAGCAGGGGCGCTTCGGCAAGTTCCTCGCGTGCCCGGGCTTCCCCGAGTGCCGCAATACGAAGCCGCTCCTCAAGGATACGGGCGTCAAGTGTCCGAAGTGCGGCGGCGCCATCGTCGAGCGCAAGACGCGCCGCGGCCGCACGTTCTACGGCTGCAAGAATTATCCCGATTGCGACTACACGACATGGGACACGCCGCTCCAGGACAAGTGCCCGGAGTGCGGTTCCTTCCTGCTGAAACATCACTACAAGAACGGTCGCACGCTGACGTACTGCAGCAACGATGACTGCAAGACACGCGAGGGCAGCCCCATCAACGAAGAGCTCGAGAAGTTGCGCGAACGCCTCGCGAAGAAGAGCGCGAAGGACGCAGCTGAAAAGGCGGCGAAAGCCGAAAAAGCAGGCAAGGCGAAGAAGGCCGAAGGGAAGAAGAAATGAAGGACATCATCATCATCGGCGCGGGGCTCGCGGGCTCCGAGGCCGCCTGGCAGGCTGCGAAGCGCGACGCACGCGTGATGCTCTACGAGATGCGCCCGCAGAAGATGACGCCCGCGCACAAGACGGCCGGTTTCGCCGAACTCGTTTGCAGCAATTCTCTGCGCGGCGCGGGGCTCGAGAACGCCGTCGGCGTGCTCAAGGAGGAGATGCGCCGCATGGGCTCCATCATCATGGAGGCTGCCGATGCGACGCGCGTGCCGGCGGGCGGCGCGCTCGCCGTCGACCGGCACGGCTTCAGCGACTACATCACGGAGTATGTCACAAGCCATCCGAACGTGACCGTCGTGCATGAAGAGCTCACGGAGATTCCGTTGAAAGACGATGCCGTGACGATTGTCGCGAGCGGCCCGCTGACCGAGGGGGCGCTCGCCGAGGACATCGCGCGGCGCACGGGCGGCGACAGCCTCTATTTCTACGATGCGGCCGCGCCCATCGTGAGCCTCGACTCCATCGACATGACGAAGGCCTACCGCGCCTCGCGCTATGGCAAGGGCGAGGCCGCCTACATCAACTGCCCGATGACAGAGGCGGAGTACCGCGCGTTCTGGCAGGAGCTGGTGGCCGCGGAAAAGGCGCCGACACATGGCTTCGAGAAAGAGAAATTCTTCGAGGGCTGCATGCCGGTCGAAGTCATGGCGAGCCGCGGCGAGGACACGTTGCTGTTCGGCCCATTGAAACCCGTCGGCCTCGAAGACCCGAAGACGGGCGTGCGGCCGTTTGCCGTCGTGCAGCTGCGGCAGGACAATGCCGATGCGACGCTCTACAACATCGTCGGCTTCCAGACGCACCTCAAGTGGCCGGAGCAGCGCCGCGTCTTTTCGATGATTCCGGGCCTCGAGCATGCGGAGTTTCTGCGCTATGGCGTCATGCACCGCAACACGTTCCTCAACGCGCCGAAGCACATGCGCCCGACGTACCAGTTCGCAGGCGAGGACCGCTTGTTCTTCGCCGGTCAGATGACGGGCGTCGAGGGCTATGTCGAGTCGGCCTCGTCCGGCCTCGTGGCCGGCATCAACGCCGTGCGCGTGGCAGAGGACGAGGAACCGTATGTCTTCCCGCCCGAGACCTGCCACGGCGCGCTCGCGCACTACATCACGACGAGCGAGGCGAAGCACTTCCAGCCGATGAACGTGAATTTCGGCCTGCTGCCGGGTCTCGGCGAGCGCATCCGCGACAAGAAGCAGAAAAAACAGCGCCTCGCAGAGCGGGCGCTTTCAAGTCTTGAAACGTTCCGAAAGGAGTTTGATCTTTGATGGAGACACAGTTTCATGCAACGACCATCTGCGCCGTGCGCAAGAACGGCAAGACGGCCATCGCCGGTGACGGACAGGTGACGTTCGGCGAGCACACGATCATGAAGGCGAATGCGCGCAAGGTGCGCACGCTCTATCATGGCAAGATTCTCGCGGGTTTCGCGGGTTCCGTCGCCGACGCGTTCACGCTGTTCGAGAAATTCGAGAGCAAGCTCGAATCGTATAACGGCAACCTCCAGCGCGCAGCCGTCGAGCTCGCGAAGGACTGGCGCACGGACCGCGTGCTCCGGAAGCTCGAAGCGCTGCTGCTCGTCGCCGACAAGGAGCAGCTGCTGATGCTTTCGGGCAACGGCGAAGTCAGCGAGCCGGATGGCGACGTCGCGGCCATCGGTTCGGGCGGCTTCTATGCGCTCGCAGCTGGTCGCGCGATGGTGGCGCATACGGACATGGAAGCGAAGGACATCGCGAAGGAAGCGCTTTCCATCGCGGCAGATATCTGCGTCTACACGAATCACAACATCAAGGTGGAGGAACTGGAGTAATGGAAGCAAGCGAAAACACCCCCGTGACGGAAATCGGCACGAACGAGCAGACGCCGCGCCAGATTGTGGA
Organism: uncultured Veillonellaceae bacterium; assembly: GCA_900318215.1. Classification (GTDB taxonomy): domain Bacteria; phylum Bacillota; class Negativicutes; order Selenomonadales; family Selenomonadaceae; genus Selenomonas_C. The sequence goes on along the minus strand of ONJV01000087.1, from coordinate 6,901 downwards.
AGAGCTCGACAAATACATCATCGGCCAGGATGAAGCGAAGCGCTCCGTCGCCATCGCGCTCCGCAACCGCTGGCGCAGCCGGAAGCTAGAGGGGCCGATGCGTGACGAAGTCATCCCGAAGAACATCCTCATGATTGGCTCGACGGGCGTCGGCAAGACCGAGATTGCCCGCCGCCTCGCGAAGCTCGTCAAGGCGCCGTTCATCAAGGTCGAAGCCACGAAATTCACCGAGGTCGGCTACGTCGGCCGCGATGTCGAGTCCATCGTGCGCGACCTCGCCGAGACGGCCGTGCGCATGGTGCGCCAGGAGCGCATGGACTCCGTGCAGGAAAAGGCGAAAGAGCTCGCTGAAGAGCGCATCCTCGACGTCTTCGTGCCGCAGCCGAAGAAATCGCAGAACCCGCTTGGCCGCCTGTTCGGCAACGCCGAGGAAGATGACGAAAAAGAAGAGAAAGACGAGAAGCCGAAGTATCAGGCTGGGCGCGAATGGGTGCGCAAACGCCTGAAGAACGGCGAGCTCGAAAAAGAGCTCATCGAAATCGACGTCGAGGAATCGAGCCGTCCGATGGTCGGCATGTTCGCAGGCTCGTCGCTCGAGGGCATGGGCGACAACATCCAGGACATGATTGGCAACCTCATGCCGAAGAACCGCAAGAAGCGCAAGGTCACGGTCGAGCAGGCGCGCAAGATTTTCACGCAGGAAGAAGCGGGCAAGCTCATCGACATGGACGAAGTCGCCGAGACGGCCATCAAGGTCGCCGAGCGCAGCGGCATCGTCTTCCTCGACGAGATTGACAAGGTCGCCGTCAAGGGCAACTCGAACGGCGCCGACGTCTCGCGCGAGGGCGTGCAGCGCGATATCCTGCCGATTGTCGAAGGCTCGCAGGTCTCGACGAAGTACGGCCCCGTCAAGACGGACCATGTGCTCTTCATCGCGGCCGGTGCGTTCCACATCGCAAAGCCCTCCGACCTTATCCCGGAGCTCCAGGGCCGCTTCCCCATCCGCGTCGAGCTCAAGAGCCTCCGGAAAGAAGACTTCGAGCGCATCCTGACGGAGCCGCAGAACGCGCTCATCAAGCAGTATCAGGCTATGCTCGCGACGGAAGGCGTCGAGCTCGAGTTCAAGGAGAGCGCCATCAGCCGCATCGCTCAGCTCGCCTGCGACGTCAATGAGCAGTCCGAGGACATCGGTGCCCGCCGCCTCCACACGCTGCTCGAGAAGCTCCTCGAAGACGTCTCGTTCGACGCGCCGGAACTCCAGGACAAGCACGTCGTCATCGACGAAGCTTATGTTGACGACCGTCTCCACGACATCGTCCAGAATCACGACCTCTCCCAGTTCATCCTTTAATCGCGTGCCCTCCCTTCGGAGGGCATCTTTTTGTCGCGAATTTTGGAAAAGTTGTCACAACATCTAGGAATTTTTCGAAATGTGTGCTAAAATATCTACAATGATACCTGAGACCCAGAACGCCCCGGAGAGGTCCCGGAAAAACAGCAACGGCACATCCATCAGGAAAGGAAGTCTATATCATGGCCACACTGCTCGAAAAGACACGAAAAATCAATCGTCTGCTCCAACGCTCCGTCAGCGTTGAATATGACGGCATCGCGCGCGTGCTCAGCAACGTGCTCGACGCGAACGTCTACATCACCGACACGGTCGGCAAAATCTATGGCTACGCCTTCATCGATGATTTTGAATGTGACCTCATGGTCGACAAGGTCATCAACCAGGGCGAGTTCCCGCACAACTATGTCAACTGGCTCAAGCGCATCGACGAGACGACACCGAACCTGCGTTCCAAGACCGGCAAGTGCGCGTATGACGAAAATGTCGACTGCCTCTTCAACGGCAAGAACACGACGATTGTTCCGATTTACAGCAACGGCGACCGCAAGGGCACGTTGATTGTCGCGAAGTACGATGAGGAATTCGGCGACGACGACCTCGTGCTCGTCGAGTACGGCGCGACCGTCGTCGGCATGGAGATTCTGCGCGACGAGAACCTCAAGATTCAGGCCATCGAGCGCAAGAAGACGGCCGTGCAGATTGCCATCAACACGCTCTCGTACTCTGAGCAGGTTGCCGCGAAGGGCATCCTCAAGAAGCTTGAGGAGAACGACAAGGAAGGCAAGCTCGAAGGCAACCTCATCGCCTCGACCGTCGCGAAGGAGATGCAGATTACGCGCTCCGTCATCGTCAACGCGCTGCGCAAGTTCGAGTCGGCCGGCGTCATCGAATCGAAGTCGCTCGGCATGAAGGGCACATACATCAAGGTCAAGAACGAATACCTCATCGACGAGGTCAAGAAGATTGACGCGAAGCCTCTTCCGAAGGAAGACAAGAAGACGCGCCGCACGCATTTCTGAACATTCCGCCCTCTGGCAGGCCGCTGCCAGAGGGCATTCTTTTTTTCGGAATAAGAGTGGGACTTTTTTCGCAAAAAAAGTAAAATCAGCGTGGGGGACTTCTAAAAGGACGAAAAAAGTGATAGAATCTGAAGGAGTTATGGCGTGCACGTAGAAAAAGAAAAATATCAGTACTATCGAACAGCACTATGGAAGGGATGTGAAGACCCATGCTGGAACAGATCATGAACTCCTCGAATTTCAACTACCTCGGCCGGGGCCTTGCAGCAGCCAACCTCCGCCAGGAGGTCATCTCCAATAATATCGCGAATGTGAACACGCCGAATTTCAAGAAGAGCGACGTCATTTTCGAAGACCTGCTTGCCAAGGAAATCAGCGCAGGCGATGAAAACGAGCTGCCGCTCGTGCGCACGCATGACCGCCATCTGCCCATCGGCCATCCGGGCGGGGCGCAGGCGCAGATTCAGGAAGACGACACGACGACGATGCGCGTGGACAACAACAACGTGGACATCGACATCGAGATGGCGACGCTCGCGAAGAACCAGCTCTATTACAACGCGATGACGACAAGCCTCGGCGGCTACATCACGAAGCTGCGCAACGTCATCACGAGCGGCCAGTCGTAAGGCAGGACGGTCCGGATGGGATGCCGGATGCAGGAAGAACAGCGAAACAGCGAAAAGGATAGGAAATGAGGGCAAAGATATGAGCATGTTTCTGGGAATCGATGCGGCGGCCTCCGGCCTGACGGCCGAGCGCCTGCGCATGGACGTCATATCGAACAACATCGCGAATGCGAACACGACGCGGACGGCACAGGGCGGTGCTTACCATCGCCGGTTCGTCGTCTTCGAGCCGCGCGAGGTGTCAGGCGGCGCGTTTTCGAGCTTCCTGCAGAAAGCAGAGAACAAGCTGCAGGCAGGCGACGGCGTGCGTGCCATCGGCATCGAGTCCGACCCGACGCAGGGCCCGCTCGTCTATGACCCGGGAAATCCCGATGCGAATGCGCAGGGCTATGTCGAGCGCCCGAATGTCAACATCGTCGCCGAGATGGTGGATATGATCACGGCGTCGCGCGCCTATGAGGCGAACACGACGACGGTCAACGCCGCCAAGGCGATGGTGACGAAAGCCCTCGACATGGGCAAGGGATGATAGCAGATAGAACAGCGAGGTGAATGACGATGCAGATGGAAGCTCTCCAGATGACGCCGGTGCGTCCGGTGCATATGAGCGCCGAAAGCCATCTCGGCGAAACGCTGCCGAAGAAAGAGGTCAAAGGATTCTCTGACTACCTGACAGATGCGCTCAAGGAAACGAACCAGCTCCAGATTGATTCGGACAAGTGGAATGCCGCGCTCGCAGCCGGCAAGGTTGACGATGTGTCGCAGGTCGTCATCGCCTCGCAGAAGGCTGACATCGCCCTGCAGCTCACGCTCCAGATTCGGAACCGGGCGGTTTCTGCCTATCAGGAGATCATGCGCATGCAGGTGTGACGTGACTTTCCGGAAGAAGGACGGCCACAGGCCACTAGATGCGCGAAGGGATTGAGAACATGGCGGAAGACAAAGCAGAAAACGCAGAGGAGAAAGCGCCACAGCCGAAGTGGAAGGAACGCTATCTGCAGCTTTGGAACAAATACAGCAAAAAACAGAAGTATATTTTCTTTGGAATCGTGCTCGCCATCCTCATCGCCATCGTGGGCGTCGGCGCATGGTACGGCAGCAAGCCGGACATGGTGCCGCTGTTCACGAACATGGAGGCGAAGGATGCTGGCGAGGTTGCAGCGAAGCTCAAGGAAGACAAGGTCAATTACGAAGTCCAGGAGAACAAGCAGGGCACGACCATCCTCGTGCCGTCGGACAAGGTGCATGAGACGCGCCTGAGCCTCGCGACGGAAGGACTGCCGCGCGGCCAGAAGGGCTTCGAGATTTTTGACGACAGCAAGCTCGGCGTCACGGAGTTCCAGAACAAGGTCAACTACCTGCAGGCACTGCAGGGCGAGCTCACGCGCACGATCGAGCAGATTGATGCCGTGCAGAAAGCCCGCGTCCACATCGTGCTGCCGGAAGACAGCCTCTACAAGAAGAATGAGAAGCCTGCCACGGCGTCCATCATGCTGATGCTGAAGCCGAACCAGGAACTCCAGAAAAAAGAAATCAAGGGCATCGTGAACCTCGCGGCGCACAGCATCCAGGGCCTGCAGCCGGAGAACATCACGATCGTTGATGAGACGGGCAAGATTCTCAATGACCCGGACGAACTCGACGAGAAGAGCGTCGGCGCCAAGACGATGACGCAGCTCGAGATGACGAAGAAAGTCCAGGACAACATCCAGAAGAATGTCCAGTCGCTCCTCGACCAGGCACTCGGCGAGGGCCGTGCTGTCGCGCGCGTCAGCGTCGAGCTCGACTTCGACGACACGACGACGGACACGCAGACGTTCACGCCGGTCGTCGATGACTCCGGCATCATCCGCAGCCAGCAGGACAGCAACGAGACGTATACCGGCACCGCGACGAATCCGGGCGGTCCGGCCGGCGTCCAGTCGAATGTCCCGGGCTATGTCGCCCAGAACGGCACGTCGAATGCCAACTACGAGAAAAAGGAATCGACGAAGAACTACGAAATCAACGAGGAAAAGAAGAAGGTCATCGCTTCGCCGGGCGCCATCAAGCGCCTCAACGTCGCCGTGCTCGTCAATGACGATGTCAATGCGACGCAGCAGGACAGCATCATGCGTTCCGTGAGCTCGGCTGCCGGCATCAACCAGGACCGTGGTGACACGATTTCCGTCGAGCCGCTGCCATTCAGCACGGAGGCGCGTGACCGCCTCGCTGCCGAGCAGCAGGCCGAAAAGGACCGCGCTGACCGCATCTTCTATGCTGAGGTCGCTGGCGTGATCCTGCTCCTCGCCCTCATCATCGGCGGTATCCTCATGTATCGCCGCAAGAAGCGTCAGGAGCGCGAAGCAGCCGAAGAGGCAGCTCGTCTCGAAGCCGAAGAACAACAGCGCCTCGCCGAAGAGGCGGCGCGCGCCGAAGCCATCGCGAACGGCACGCTTACGGAGGATGGCGAAGTGGCAGAGCAAGAACTCACGGAAGAGGAGAAGAAGCGCCTCTCCGAAAAGCAGCAGATCATGGAACTCATCGACCAGAAGCCAGCCGAAGTGGCGATGCTCATCAAGACCTGGCTTGCGGAGGACGAATAAATGGCAGATATGTATGGCGTGGAGGAAGAAGAACTCACAAACCAGCAGAAGGCCGCCGTGCTCTTCATCGCGCTGGGGCCGGAGTATTCCGCCAAGCTTTTCAAGCACATGGATGACGACGAGATCGAGCGCGTGACGCTCGAAATCGCGAACCAGAAGCAGGTCAGCGCCGAGCAGAAGGCGGCCGTCATCAGCGAATTCTACCAGATGGCGATGGCCAGGGACTACATCTCGACTGGCGGCCTCGAGTACGCGCAGAGCGTCCTCGAGAAAGCGCTCGGCTCCGAGAAGGCGATGGACATCATCAACCGCCTCACGACGAGCCTGCAGGTGCGCCCGTTCGACTTCCTGCGCAAGACCGATCCGTCGCAGCTCATGAACTTCATCCAGAACGAGCATCCGCAGACCATCGCGCTCATCATGGCTTACCTCGAGCCGGATCAGGCTGCGACCGTTCTCGGCTCGCTGCCGCCGGACCAGCAGGCCGATGTCGCGAAGCGCATCGCCGTCATGGACCGCACGTCGCCAGACGTCATCCGCGAGGTCGAGCGCGTGCTCGAACGCAAGCTCTCGACGCTCGTTACGCAGGACTTCACGACGGCCGGCGGCGTCAAGAGCGTCGTCGAGATGCTCAACCGCGTCGATCGTACGACCGAGAAGTCCATCCTCGAGAATCTCGAAGTGGACAATCCGGAACTTGCCGAGGAAATCAAGCGCCTCATGTTCGTGTTCGAGGACATCGTCCTGCTCGACGACCGCTCCCTGCAGCTCGTGCTGCGCGGCGTCGATACGAAGGACCTCTCTCTCGCACTCAAGGCCACGCCGAAGGAAGTTGCCGACAAAGTCTACAAGAACATGTCTTCGCGTGCTGCCGATATGCTCCGCGAGGAAATCGAGTTCATGGGCCCGGTCAAGATTCGCGACGTCGAAGAAGCACAGCAGAAGATCGTCAACATCATCCGTACGATGGAAGACAAGGGCGAGATCGTCATTTCGCGCGGCGGCAAGGGGGACGAGATGATTGTCTAAGGTCATCAAGGCAGCCCAGTGGGAAGAAAGACCGATGGTCATCAAGGCTCCGGAACCTCCGAAAATCAAAACTTCCAAGGACGGAAGAGATGCAGCAGGGGCCGGGGAACAGAAACCGGAATTCGACGTCAAAGCCTACAAGCGCCGCCTGGCTGCTGTCGCGGCCAAGGAAAAGCGCGCGGCAGCGCTCATGCAGAAAGCCAAGGCGGAAAGCGAGAAAATCCTCCAGCATGCCAAGAACGAGCGCGACCGCCTCATGGCGGAAGCCCGGCAGGAATGTGTCGA
>ONJV01000040.1 GCA_900318215.1 uncultured Veillonellaceae bacterium | reverse complement strand
GTACTCAACGAGCTCTATGACGTCATCAAGGACCGCCAGCTCCACCCGATCGAGGGCTCGTACACGAACTATCTCTTTGACAAAGGGCAGGACAAGATCCTCAAGAAAGTCGGCGAGGAAGCCGTCGAGACCGTCATCGCCTCGAAGAACAACGTGCGCAAGGAAATCATCTACGAGATGGGCGACCTCTGGTATCATTGCCTCGTGCTGCTCGCGTTCCACGGCATCTCGCCCGAGGAACTCTTCGCCGAGCTCATGAACCGTCGCAAGGGCGGCAGCTATCACAAGTTCACGGGCAAGACGGGCATCCGCCCCGACATGTGAGGCAGTTTTGATGGACGTTTATGAAAAGGAACAGGCGTTCCTCGCGGATACGCGCGACATCGCGCCGCAGGACACGCCGCTGAAGCAGGGCGCGCCCGTACCGCCGTCCGAAAAGCCCGTCGCACCGGGCACGAAAGTCATCCGCCTGCCCGAGCCGGAACTGCTCGCCGACCATGAGGTCAGCTTTCTTGAAATGGTCGAGCTCCGCGCGAGCGTGCGGAGCTACAAGGACACGCCTCTCTCGCTCAAGGAGCTCTCGTATCTGCTCTGGTGCACGCAGGGCGTCAAAATGCCTGCGCCGAAAGGCGGCAGCATGCGGACGGTGCCGAGCGCTGGCGCGCGCCATGCCTTCGAGACGTATCTCTATATCCAACGCGTCGAAGGGCTGGCACCGGGGTTCTATCGCTATCTGGCGTTCGAACACATGCTGCTGCCGCTGCACTTGGGCGAGGCAGCAGCAGAGCAGTTCGCGGCAGCATTCCGTGCGAAAACCGCTGTGCAGGAAAGTGCTGTGACATTTGTCTGGGCGGCGAACATCGCGCGCCTGACTTACGTTTTCGGCAAGCGCGCCTACCGTTATGCATTTCTCGATGCGGGCCATGTCTGCCAGAATCTTTACCTCGCGGCATGGACGCTCGGCGCGGGCTGCTGTGCCATGGGCGCATTTGATGACGCGGCGGTCGATACGGTGCTCGGCCTCGATGGCGGAGAGGAATTTGCCATCTATGGCGCGACGGTCGGCAAGGCGGCGGGCGTCGGGCCGACGGCGGGGAGAAAGGAAATGAACGTGTGATGCAAGTCATTTTTGGATTTCTCCTCGCATTGCTCATCGTCGTATTCCTCATCGAGACGCGGCACAACCTCAAGCGCGATTCGGCGGCATTCCGCCTCGTCGAGCAGTATGAGAAAGACCTCGGCAATCCCGCACTCGTCGATGCCATCGTCGATTTCGTCGAGAACGACTGGAAGCTCAAGCGCGTCTGGCGCCGCGAGCATGGCACGAAGGACGACGTGCGCGGCCTCATCAAGCACCTGATGCTCTGGGGCAACATGCGTAAGGGACGCCGCTTCATCCCGATCACGTCGTTCTTCTATGTTGGATCGCTTGAATATCTCTTGAAGCACAAAGATGGCGAGCCGAAGAAGCTCGCCATGAAGATGATGCAGATTTTTCATTTTTAACCTGTCAGAAAATCACAATCGAATACGAGAAAGGAATGGTAGATATGTCGATGCTTGGAGCCATTGCTGTGCCGCACCCGCCACTCATCATGCCGGAGGTCGGCCACGGAGAAGAACGGCGCATCCAGAAGACCATCGACGCCTACCGCGAGGCAGCTGCGCGCATCGTGCGCCTTGCCCCCGACCTCATCGTGCTCACGAGTCCGCATACGGTTCTGTATGCGGACTATTTTCATATCTCGCCGGGCACGGGAGCAACGGGGGATTTCGGCCAGTTCCGTGCGCCGGGGCTGCGGATCCGCGTGGGCTATGATGAACGGTTCGTGCAGCGCCTCTCGGCGCTCGCAGAGGCGGCGGGGCTGCCCGCGGGCACGCTTGGCGAGCGGAATCCTGCGCTCGACCATGCGACGATGATTCCTGTGCGCTACCTGCAGGAGGCGGGCTATACGGGAAAGATCGTGCGCATCGGCCTCTCGGGGCTGTCGTTTGCAAAGCATTACGAGCTCGGCCAGCTCATCGCGCGCACGGCAGCGGAGCTCGGCCTCAAAATCGCATTCGTCGCGAGCGGCGACCTTTCGCACAAACTCAAGGAAGACGGCCCGTATGGCTTTGCGGCGGACGGGCCGGTCTTCGACCAGCGCATGCAGGAGTGCTTTGCGAGCGGCGATTTTCGGAAGCTCCTGATGACGCCTGCGGACCTCGCGGAAAATGCCGCCGAGTGCGGCCTGCGGTCGTTCTGGATCATGGCGGGCGCGCTCGACCGCCTCGCCGTCGATGCCGAGCTCCTGTCGTATGAAGGGCCGTTCGGCGTCGGCTATGGCGTCGCGTCGTTCCTCGTGACAGGGCGCGACGAGGCGCGGAACTTTGGCGAGCAGGCGGTCGCTGAGGAACGTCGTCATCTTGCGGCCATCAAGGAACAGGAAGACATCTACGTGCGCCTCGCGCGGCTGTCGCTCGAAACATACGTGCAGTCACATGGCTATGCAAAGCTGCCTGACGGCCTGCCGGGCGAGCTCACGCAGACGAAGGCGGGCGCGTTCGTCTCGCTCAAGAAAGACGGCCGCCTGCGCGGATGCATCGGCACGATTCTGCCGACGCAGGACAGCCTCGCAAAAGAAATCCTGCGCAACGCCATTTCGGCGGGCACGCAGGATCCGCGCTTCTCGCCAGTCACGGCGGACGAGCTCCCGAGCCTCGTCTATGACGTCGATGTCCTGACAACGCCGGAACGCATCGCGGACAAGACGCAGCTCGACGTCAAGCGCTATGGCGTCATCGTCGAGAGCGGCGGGCGGCGCGGCTTGCTGCTGCCAGACCTCGCTGGCGTCGACAGCGTGGACGAGCAGATCGACATCGCACGGCGCAAGGGCAACATCGGGCGGAATGAAAAGATCACGCTCTACCGCTTCGAAGTCGTGCGGCATGTCTGAAAGGGGAGAGCTTCATGTCCGAACGAGAAACCGACGGCGTGGTCTGCGGGCTCTGCCCGCACCACTGCCGCATCGCGGAAGGCGGCACCGGCCTCTGCGCAGCGCGCACGAATCGCGGCGGGAAGATTGTCTGCCAGAACTACGGCCAGATGACATCTCTCGCGCTCGACCCCATCGAAAAGAAGCCACTTTACCATTTCCGTCCAGGGAGCGTCATCCTTTCGGTCGGCAGTTATGGCTGCAACCTGCTCTGCCCCTTTTGCCAGAATCACGAGATTTCCCGCGCGAAAGCAGGCGACTTGCGCACGGAGACGCTTCCTCCTGAAGCTCTCGTGCAGCTTGCCGAAGACACGCGGCAGAAATACGGCAATATCGGCGTCGCGTTCACCTACAACGAGCCGCTCGTGAGCTATGAATACGTGCTTGACTGCGCAAAACTGCTCCGCGAGCGCGGCCTTGCCGTCGTCCTTGTGACAAACGGTCAGATGTGCGAAGCGCCGTTCCGAAATCTCCTTCCATATATCGATGCTATGAACATCGACCTCAAGGGCTTCACGCAGGCGTTTTACGACTGGATTGGCGGCGACCTCGAAACGACGAAGACCTCCATCCGTCTCGCCGTCGAGGCCGGCGTCCATGTCGAAGTCACGACGCTCGTCATCCCCGGCAGGAACGACAACGAAAAAGAGATGGAAGCCGAAGCCTGTTGGCTCGCTTCCATCTCCAAAGAAATTCCGCTGCATCTCTCGCGCTATTTTCCACGCTATCACTGCGACATCCCGATGACGCCTGTCGAAACGCTGAAAAAATTAGCGACTGTTGCTGAACGGCATTTGAAATATGTCCATCTCGGTAATATCTAGCTTTCCATTGTCCCTTTTTCTGCCATCTCCATCTTCTTCGCCGCTCGCCGTTCATACCACCAGGCTCCGACAATCAGCAGCACCGCCAGCACGATGACGACAATCAGCCGCGTCGGATCTTCCTGCCGCGTGATTGTATCATGCCCGATGATGGCCTCGATGCCCGTCGAGGGAAATTTGCCGACAAACGACGAAATGACATAATCCCGCATGCTCATGGCTGAGAGCGCGCCGAGGGCGTTGAGGAGCACGCTCGGAAAATACGGCACCATGCGCGCAATCAGCATGACGACGAAGCCGCGCTTGCCGCTGTACTTGTCGATGTTTGCGAGCGTCTTGTGCTTCGAGATGACCTTTTCCGCCGCATCGCGGAAGAAGAACCGCAGCAGCACGAAGCTCAGTGTCACGCCGACTGTCTCGGCGACGACCGAGAGGAAGATGCCCCAGAAGATGCCGAAAATCAGCGTGTTCGCCGTCGAGAAGATGATGGCGGGCGGGAAGCCGAGCGCATTGACGAACAGCGTCAGGAGAAAGCTGAACACGACCGCCCAGCCGCCGAACGACTGGATATATCCCGCCGTCTCCTGAATGTCGCCGCGTGCAAGCAGACCGCAGAGATGCGGGAAGAACGCAGGATTCGCAAGATGGATGACGAGGACGAGCAAGACAATGGCCAGCGCAGCCCCGACCTTGACCAGCCCCATCGATTTTTTCGGCAGAAATGACAACAAAATCGGCCCCTTTCAAATCTATGTTGTGTATTATATCATTTTTATCATGGAGATTACATGATTTCTATGGTAAAATAAAAAGGATTATTGAATCAGGGCAGAGGATGGGGTCATGTGAATCGGTTCGTCAGCTGGTGGAAGAGCGCGGAGGGGAGCGCGGCGCGGGCGGGATTGCTCACGGCGCTGCCGATGGTGGCGGGGCTCGTGCTTGTCGCACAGATGGCGTCGGAGGCGGGAGCGTATTTCCCGGCGGTCTACGTCCTCGCGGCGGCACTTGCGGCGGTCGGCACGCTGGCGTTTTCGCGGCTTCGTCTTGCGCTGGCACTCGGGCCGGATCTCGTGATGGCGGGATGGCTGTTTTCGCTGCTCGTCATCTCGCATGGCCTGACGCTCGGCCAGCTCTATGCGCTGTTGGCTGTCGTTTCGCTATTTGCCTGCCTCGCAGCATTTTCGGGGCTGGCATCCCGCATTGTCAGCGCCGTGCCCGATTGCATCCGCGCGGTGCTGCCCGTAGCGCTCGGCGCGATGCTCGTGCTCTGGGGAATGGAGCAGGGGCGGATGCTTCTCGCGTCTCCTGTGCATCTCGTGATGCTCGGTGATTTCGCCGACCCGCTCGCGTATTTCAGCCTGCTCGGCCTTGTGCTGATGCTCGGCCTCCGGGCGCTCGGCGTGCGGCAGGCCGTCGGGGGCGGTCTCGTTCTGACGGCGCTTCTGTCATTCATCGAGGGCTTCTGGATCGTGCCGCCTGCGCCATTCTATGCGCCGGAAGGGCTTGACCGTGCGGCGGGACTGTTCCTGCTCGCTGGCGATGGCGATGCGCAGGCGCTTGGCGTCATGGCGACGGTCGCGCCGTGGCTGTTCCTCGCGCTGCTGTTGACGTTCTATGGAAGATGGCAGGCGCTTGGCACGGGGCGGGACGTTCCAACGAAAAAGCCGCTTTGCGTCGTCTGCATCCTGAACCTTCTCGCGGCGCTGCTTGGCATGACGCCGATGACGGCTGCACCGGAGTCGGCGCTCGCGGGTGAATCAGGGCAGGCGCATCCTCACGCCTATGCACTTGGCGCAGCGGCAGGGCTTGCCTTCCTGCTGTCCGCCGCGCCGCTCGCGAAGGAGCTGGCTTCGTTTCCTGCGATGCTCGTGCCCTGTGTGATTTTTGCAGGGCTCCTGCTTCTCGCGCGGGCACGTTTTGACTGGGCTGGAGCCGACCTCGCGGAGCGCACGGCGGCTGTCGTGCTCTGCGTGCTCGTGCCGCTGACGTATGATATGGCGCTCGGCCTTGCGGTTGCGGTCGCAGCGTATGTGTTTTTGAAGGTGCTCGCAGGCCGCACGGCCGATGTCACGCGCACAATGCGCATGTTCGCCGCGCTGGCCGTCTTGCTCGTCTTTGCCGAATCGTGGCTGTTCTGATAGATTCGTGATATGTGATTGATTTTTTGATAGAAAGGAGCATCTGCTCTATGCAGCAAATCCAGTCTTCTTACAGAAAAATCCTCTTTGCCAGCGCCCTGGCGGGTGCATTTGTATTTTCGCTTCCCTCTGCGACGGAGGCGCACCGCCTCCAGACGTCGCAGCCGCAGGTGGAAACGAAAGTGGAAATGCAGGGCGTGCGCCATGTGCAGCAGCCGTCGGGCGTGGAGCGCGGCATCCGTCCGACGCCCGAGGGGACGACGCGGTCGATTTCGCGTTCCGAGCCGCGCTCGTCTCTCCAGGAGCGCATCGATGCCATCCTGCATCCTGTGGAAGAGCCGGTGCCGGATGTGATGACGCCGCTCCAGGTGCCGAAGACGGTTTCGGCCTATGATGACTCGATCATCGGCACGCCGCTCGCGACGCAGGAGCAGTGCGTGAAATACCTGCTGTCTTACAATCCGTCGCCGAACATCTCTTGCACGCCGCAGCAGCTCGTTTCCTTCTATTATCAGGAAGGCGAGCGCGAGGGCATCCGCCCCGATGTGGCGTTTGCGCAGGCGTTGAAAGAGACGGGCTTCTTCCGTTATGGCGGCGATGTCGTGCCGTCGCAGAACAATTACTGCGGCCTCGGCACGACGGGCGGCGGCGTGCGCGGCGCGGCGTTCCAGTCTCCGCAGATGGGCGTGCGCGCGCATATCCAGCATCTGCTCGCCTACGCTTCGACGCGCGAGCCGCAGGAGCCCGTCGTCGATCCGCGCTACAGCCTCGTGCGCGGCACGTATGGCGACAACACGCTCGGCGCCTGGGAAGACCTCAACGGCCGCTGGGCTGTGCCGGGCAATTCGTACGGCCAGAGCATCCTCTCGATGTTCCGCGCCATCCTCAGCGAATAACGATTGATTTTAGATAGAGAAAGGATGACCACCCTTCGATGATTACCACGAACAACCTGAGCCTCCAGTTCGGCAAGCGCGTCCTCTACAAGGACGTCAACCTGAAGTTCACGCCGGGCAACTGCTATGGCATCATCGGCGCAAACGGCGCTGGCAAATCGACGTTCCTGAAGCTGCTCTCGGGCGAGCTCGAGCCGACGGGCGGCACGGTCGAAGTCACGCCGGGCGAGCGCCTCGCGGTCCTGAAGCAGGATCACTATGCCTTTGACCAGTATCAGGTGCTCCGTACGGTCATGATGGGCCATCCGCGTCTCGTCGAGATCATGGACGAAAAGGACGCTCTCTATGCAAAGCCCGATTTCTCCGAAGCGGACGGCATGAAGGCTTCGGAGCTCGAGGCGGAGTTCGCCGAGCTCAACGGCTGGGACGCGGAGTCCGATGCGGCAAAGCTCCTGAACGGCCTCGGCATTCCCGACGAGAAGCACGAGCTCATGATGTCCGAGCTCACGGCGAAGGAGAAGGTCCGCGTGCTCTTGGCACAGGCGCTCTTCGGCAATCCGGACATCCTGCTGCTCGACGAGCCGACGAACCATCTCGATGTTGCGTCCATCAACTGGCTCGAGAACTTCCTCGCCGACTTCCCGAATACTGTCATCGTCGTTTCGCATGACCGCCACTTCCTCAATCAGGTCTGCACGTACATTTGCGATGTCGATTTCGGCGAAATCCGTCTCTATGCCGGCAACTACGATTTCTGGTATCAGTCGAGCCAGCTCGCGCTCCAGCTCCAGAAAGAGCAGAACAAGAAGGCCGAGGAAAAAATCAAGGAACTCCAGAACTTCATCGCGCGCTTTGCCGCGAACGCCGCAAAGTCGAAGCAGGCGACGAGCCGCAAGAAGCTCCTCGACAAGATCAAGGTCGAGGATATCAAGCCGTCGTCGCGCCGCTATCCGTACATCGCTTTCACGCCCGACCGCGAGGCCGGCGACCAGCTGCTCATGGTTGATGGCATCTCCAAGACCGTTGATGGCGAGCCCGTGCTGAAGAATGTCAGCTTCACGCTCAAAAAAGGCGACAAGGTTGCGTTCGTCGGCCCGAACACGCTCGGCAAGACGATGCTGTTCAAGATTCTCATGGGCGAGGAAGAGCCGGACACGGGCTCGTTCAAATGGGGCATCACGACGACGCAGGCCTACTTGCCATCGGATAACTCGTCGTATTTCGATGATGTCGATTTGAACCTCGTCGACTGGCTGCGCCAGTATTCGAAAGACCCGGACGAGACATTCGTGCGCGGCTTCCTCGGCCGCATGCTGTTCTCGGGCGAGGAAAGCCAGAAGAAGGCGAAAGTGCTCTCGGGCGGCGAGCGCGTGCGCTGCATGCTCTCGCGCATGATGCTTTCGGGCGCGAACGTGCTGCTGCTCGACGAGCCGACGAACCATCTTGACCTCGAGTCCATCACGGCGCTCAACAACGGCCTGATTGCTTTCCCTGGCACGGCGCTTTTTGCGTCGCACGACCATCAGTTCGTCCAGACCATCGCGAATCGCATCATCGATATCACGCCGGACGGCGTCGTCGACCGCGTGACGACGTACGACGAGTTCCTCGCGAACGAGACCGTGCAGCAGCAGATTGCGGCGAAGTACAAGGACGCGGAAGCAGACGCCTGACCCCAAGGCAAAAAGGTGGGATTGCATGCTCAGCAAGTTTTTTCCGAGTCTGGAACAAAAAAAGAAGAAAGAACTCGGCTCGGCTGTCCGGCTGCGCGAGATGGTGGATGTCCTGCGCAAGTACGACGTCGTGCGCGGCCTCACGCCGGAAAAGCTGCGCCATATCCTCGAAGACCTCGGCCCGACGTTTGTGAAACTCGGCCAGGTCATGAGCATGCGCCCCGACTTCCTGCCGCAGGAATACTGCGACGAACTCATCAAGCTCCAGAGCTCGGCAAAGCCCATGCCGTTCTCGACGATCATCGAGACCATCGAGCAGGAGTACAGCCGCAAATGGAACAAGGTCTTCGAGAGCATCGACGAGACCGTGCTCGGCTCGGCCTCCATCGCGCAAGTGCACAGCGCTGTGCTCATCACGGGCGAGCGCGTCGTCGTGAAAGTCCAGCGGCCCGGCATCTACAAAATCATGTCGCGCGACATGGTGCTCCTGAAGCGCGCCGCGCGCCTTGTCAAAGTCGTGAGTCATTCGCAGGACGTCATTGATTTCGACATGGTGCTCGACGAGATGTGGTCGATTGCAAAGCAGGAGATGGATTTCCTCATCGAGGCCGACCACATCGAGGAGTTCGCGCACCTCAACCACGATGACATGTTCGTGACGTGCCCGCACGTCTATCGGAAGCTCACGACGCAGCATATCCTCGTCATGGAGTATATCGACGGCGTGCCGATTGATGATTTCGACGGCCTGCGCGAGCGCGGCATCGACGTGACCGTGCTCGGGCGGCGGCTCGGCGAGAACTACGTCAAGCAGATTATTGACGACGGCTTCTTCCACGCCGACCCGCACCCCGGCAACATCTGGGTGAGAGGCGGCCGCATCGTCTGGCTCGACCTCGGCATGATGGGCCGCCTCTCGAACCGCGACCGCACGGCCATCCGCAAAGCCGTCATCGCGCTCGCGAATCATGATACGTTCGAGATGAAGACCGCCGTGCTTGCGCTCGGCGTGCCGCGCGGCCACATCAATCACACAGCACTCTATCAGGACATCGACGCGCTCCTCGCGCAATACAGTTCGCTCGATTTCCGTGAACTCAAGATGGGCGTGCTGACACGCCAAATCATGAACATCCTGCGCGTCCATCACATCGCCTGTCCGCAGGGGCTCTCGATGTTTGCGCGCGGTGTGCTGACCATCGAGGGCGTCATGCGGCTCATCTGCCCGAAGGTCAGCTTCGTCGAAATCTTTGCCAAGAGCCTCCAGCTCAACTTCAAGAAGAATTTCAGCTGGAAGGAAGAGGTGCAGAAGGCGCGCCGCGAGGGCTACATCCTCATGCGCAAGTCCATGCAGCTCCCCGAACAGATTTCGGACATCCTCAAGATGACGATGAGCGGCCAGACGAAAGTCAACCTCGACCTCACAGGCTCCGAGGAACCGCTCCGGCACGTCGACAAGATGGTGAACCGCGTCATCGTCGCCGTCCTCACGGCGGCGCTGCTCTTAGGTTCGAGCACCATCTGCACGACGAACATGACGCCGAAGATTCTCGAGATACCGCTTCTCGGGTTCATCGGCTATCTTCTCGCATTTTTTCTGAGCCTCCGGCTCATCTGGGACATTCACAAAGGACGTTGACCAAAGACTTTTTGCAAGACAATGCATCCGAAGAGTTTTTCGGGGGCATTGCCTTGCATTTTTTTATCCCTATGTTATCCTGTTGGTAGCAATCAAGGAGGACTTTTCATGCATCGTTTTGATCCACGCATCTATCTCTTCACGCTCGGCCACTTCTCGGTCGACTGGGCGCAGGGCGCGATTCCGGCGCTGCTGCCGTATTTCATCGCGACGTGCAACCTGAACTATCAGGACGCTGGCACGCTGATTTTTGCGAACATCCTGCTGTCATCCATCGCGCAGCCGGTCTTCGGCTACTATGCCGACCGCGTGTCGAAACCGTGGTTCGTGCCCGCAGGCCCGATTATCAGCGGCGTGAGCCTCGCTGTGCTGCCGTTCGTGACGGATTACTGGCTCATCTTCCTCTGCTCGATGTTCTCGGGCTTCGGCTCGGCCGTCTATCATCCCGAGGCCGCGCGCATGGTCAACGGCCTTGCGGGCGCGCAGAAAGGCAAGGCGCTCGGCGCGTTCTCCGTTGGCGGCAACGCGGGCTTTGCCGTCGGCCCGATGTTCGCAGGCTTTTGCGCTTACGTGTTCGACATTCACGGGCTCGTGTTCTATGGCGTGCTCAACGTCGTCGCGGCTCTTCTCATTCATCGCTACATGTCGGGCATCCTCGCCGACCTCGCGAAAGAGAAGCGCGCCGAGCAGACGGCGCATGCAGGACTCGTGCAGGAAAATGACTGGCCGTCGTTTGGCAAACTGTCGCTTGTGATTCTCGCACGTTCGACAGGGTTCTGCGTCTGCAACGCGTTCATTCCGCTGTTCTGGATCCATGTGCTCGGCACGTCGGAATCCACCGGCAGCTTCGCGCTGACGCTGCTCTTCACGCTCGGCGCGTTCATCACGTATTTCGGCGGCATCCTGTCTGACCGCCTCGGCTTCATCAAGATGCTGCGCGTCTCGTTCCTCGTGATGATTCCCGTCATGTTCCTGCTCGTGCGCTGCACAGATGCCATAGTGGCGACCATCCTGCTCGTCCCGGCCGCATTCGCGCTCTTCGCGCCGTACAGCGGCATCGTCGTGCTCGGCCAGACGTATCTCGGCAAGAACATCGCATTCGCCTCGGGCGTGACGCTCGGCCTCCAGGGCACGCTCGGCGGCCTCGTGACCCCGCTCGTCGGCCGCGCCGCCGACAGCTACGGCATCGTGACCGCGCTCCAGATTCTCTGGCTCGTCGCCGTCCTCGGCGCCGTCGCATCGTTCACGCTGCATACGCCAGAGTCGCTGAAAAAGAAGGAAAAACGAGAAGCGTGAAGAATAGAGAAAATGAAAGGATATGAGCTGAAGGGCAGATGACTTCTCGAAAGGTCGTGCAAGACATGAAAAAAGAAATTCCTTCCGCCACACTTGATGCCATTCGGACATACGCCGAGGGATTGCAAATGATTTATGGAGAAGCTCTTGTGCGTATTACGTTGTTTGGTTCGTATGCGCGTGGCGATTTTACGGATGAATCGGATATTGATATTTTTGTCATTGTCGATCTTGCAGAGGATGAACTTATTCGTTTTCGCAAAGCGATGGTTCACTTGACTTTTGAAACAAACTTGGAATATGATATCGACATTGAACCTGTTATTATGAGCTTGGAAGAATACTGCCGATGGGTTGAGACGCATCCTCTCTTGAAGGATGTTCAAAAAGACGGGGTGAGTCTCTATGAAGCCGCTTAAGTCAGATGATGTCGGAACGATGGAAGATTTTGCTGCAGTAGCTCTGAAAAAATCGGATGAAAGATTGCGAGCGGCATCGGTACTTTATGAAGATGCTTCTACGCATGGCGGCACATACGATGATGTAGCCAATCGCACCTATTATGCTGTTTTTTCAGCAATCCAGGCGATTCATGTGCTGGACGGGAAGTTCTTCAAGCGTCACGGCCAGGCAATCGGCGAATTCAACAAAGTTTATCTCAAGAACGAAATCTTTGATCGATCCTATGGAGATGTCATCACAGATTTGATGCTTTGTCGTCATGCGGGTGATTATAGTTTGAAGCTGAAGGTTACAAAAGAAATTGCAAAAGAGAATTTAGATGTCGCGAAGAAGATTGTCAAAGATATTCGTGCATATTGTTTTGGACGTTCACTGAAAATCAAGGAGGTATATACGAAGCTCTGTGAGGATTCGGGAACCTCGATTGGTGGCGAAGGAGTATCGACAACATGATACGAAAAGCAGAAAGAAAGGACATCGCAGCCATCGGTGAGACGTATACCGAGCTTTTGACGCACGAGAAAAAGCATGGCGGCTTTTCGAATTGGGAGCTCGGCGTCTATCCGACGGTCAGAGTCGCAGAAGAAAAAGTGCCGTGCGGCGAAATGTTTGTGCTGGAAGAAGACGGCAGGATTTGCGCGAGCATGGTACTCAACAGCGACCAGGCGGAAGAATATGCGGCGGTACCGTGGAAGTATGAAGCCGCATCCGCGCAGGTGCTCGTCATCCACACGCTCTGCATCCCGCCGCAGCAGGCGGGCAGGGGTTATGGCACGCAGATGGTCGCGTATGCCAAAGAATACGCAATTGCTCATGGATGCACGGTCATCCGCATCGATACGTACGCGCACAACGAGCCCGTCAAACAACTTTATCAGAAGAACGGCTTCCGCATTGCAGGATGGGGAAAGATCAAGCTGCAAGGGCTCATTGACGAAGACCAGGTCTATCTGGAATGTTGGCTGGCATAAGGGTGAATGATTCGCTCGTTTTGCGCACGGTTCTTCCAGGAATGGAAAAATCGTGCGCTTTGTGCTAGAATATTCCGAGATATAAGTGTTACTCTGTCAATGGGAGGAGTCATCATGAGGGGTATTCGCGGGGCGATTACGGTGGGACAGGATGAGAAAGAGGCAATCTGGCAGGCGGCGGCTGAGATGGTCACGGCCATGCTGCAGGAGAACGGCATCGCGCCCGAGGACATCGGTGCGGCCATCTTCAGCCAGACAGAAGACCTTGTGAGCGCGTTCCCCTCGGCTGGCGTGCGAAGCCGCGTGCCTGGCTTCGACCTCGTGCCGCTCTTCGACGCGCGCCAGCTTGCCATCGAAGGCAGCATCCCGATGTGCATCCGAGCGCTGCTGCTCGTCGATACCGACCGTGCACAGCGGGACATCCATCATATCTATCTCGGCCGCGCGAAGAAATTGCGGCCTGACCTTGCAAAATGAACGACAGAGAAAAAAGGAAGGCTGCGCTCGCGGATGAGTGCAGCCTTCCTTTTCGTTTTGTTTCTTTTATTTCACGATGACGGAGACGCCGTCGGGGATGACGGCGACGTTCGGATGGTTGATGCCTTTGGCTTTGAGGACATCGCGCGCCATGACGAACGCCTCGTCGATGTTTTTGGCGTATTTGATATGCATGTCCTCAATCATCTGCTGCGGGGCTTTTGTGACCATGATGATGGTGTACTTGAGCAGCATGCGCAGGAGAATCTGGGATTCCCACTGGTCAAAGACGGTCTCGCTCCTCTTTCGGGAGAGGATTTCATCCATAGCCTGCTGGAGGTTCGTAGCGTTTTTGAGCGTCTGGTAGAAGTCCTCGCCGCCGTGACCGTCTGTGCAGGCCGAGACGTCGATGATGACGCCGCCGTCTTTGCAGGTCGCTTCTGCGGCTGTCATGCCCTTGACAGACTGGTAGATGTTCTGGTCGAGTGGGTAGCCGCCGTTCGTCGTGACGACGATGTCAGCGGGGACGGGCTTTACGCCCGCGAGCTTCATCTCGAATTCGCAGCCCGCGTAGTGCGCCTGTTCGCGGTCGCCAGCGAACGCGGCGATGACTTTCTTGTC